>NZ_JAYESN010000037.1:0-42712 GCF_034860625.1 Lamprobacter sp. | reverse complement strand
TTTATCATCAGGGTGACTCCACGAACAACGGTCCGGCACCGCCGTTTGATCTCATGGGTTTCGCCGGCGCTGAGTGAGACCGTCTCGGACCCTATCCCAGTGCTGCAGCTCATCGTCCGAGATGTGCAATTGTTCGGTGAGCTCCGACCAGCGCTCTTGAGGCAGGTAGTGCGGCAGCTCGAGGGCGCGCCAGAGCACCCAGGTCGCGGTCAGGTTGGTGTAGGCGTGGTTGTCGAGCCCCGGCTCCTCGCGGTCGGGATAGCCGGTATGGAATTCGTCCGGCCCGGCGACCCCGCAGATCTCATAGCGGTCGGCTCATGGGGCCAAACGTGTGGTAGACCGATAGCCAACCAGCATAAGCGTCTGATTGATAAAGGCTAGACCCCCGTCAGACGAGAGCTTCACACAATTCGCCCCATGAGCCGCGTTGTTTTCGTGCAGGGTCTGGAATCGAGGCAGTGGGCCGATGGCCGCACGCGCCTCCTGGCCGCATTCGGTGATCGCTGTATCGCTCGAGCTGAAGAGGGCGATCAACTTCTCGATCGTGACGGGCTGATTGGGCTCCAACTGCAGCTGGAAGCGCTGGGTGATCTGATCTGGCTCACGTTCGACATGGGCATCGAGGGCGATTCTTTGATCGCCGCTATGAGTTGTTCCATGAGTGCCGCCATGAGCGCCAGCATGATCGCTACCATAAGCGCCACGATAGGCGCGGGTGCGGGCCGCCAGTGCGATCTCCAAGCGCGATTGGCGCGTGCGCACCTTTAGGTAGATGCCATCGTCGTCGATGGACTCCGATTCCAAGGGTTCGAGGTGCGAGTTCTCCAGACCCCGGTAGCGCTCAACACCGTCGTTGATCACGCCACCGTCGAGGGCGCTGACCACCTCCACCGAGCCGGACCAGTTGCAGGCGGTCAGCTCAGTTTCGAGAGCGGCCAGGTGTTGGTCCTTCATGTGCACCAGACGCCGCTGGCGCAGCTGCGTCTCGCGGCCGCCGGGTTCGCGCACGCGCATCTCGCGCAGCAGGATGCCATCGCGCATCGCCAGTGTCTGGCGATAATCGAGCAGCTCGACCTGATCGAGATCGAACCAGTCGCCGTCGGCGAAACGCAGTCTCAGGGGCAGCCAGTTGGGCAGGTTGACCAGATCCTCGTTCTCGATCACCCGGCCTTTGACCTCGCTCTTGGCGCGGTTATAGCCGCCGGCCAGATAGGTACCGGGATAATGGGTGTCATCGGCTGTCGACTCGGGGGCTGCGCCGCGGGTCGCGAAAGAGCCGTTGCCGAGCGTGCACAGGGCCTCGCGCAGCGGTTCCTGTTCGGGCTGATAGTCATGGTAGCTCCAGTGCCAGCCACTCGCCTGCTCAGCCATCCAATCACTCATGGCGCTCGATCTCCGTCAGCGATCTCCGTCAGATGGCGCAGCAGCGCCTCAACCTCGTCTGGTGTGCGTAGTCGATAGTCGGCGGCACTCGGGCGGGCGTCTTCCGCGACCAGGATGCCGATGCCGCCCATCTGGCGCAGTGCGCGGAAGGCGTCCTCATCGGTCTCGTCGTCGCCAAGGTAGAGCGGCAGGACGTCGGGGCCGTCGAGCTTCAGCTCAGAGAGCAGCCAGCGCACCGCTCGTCCCTTATCCCAATCAACATCCGGGCGCAGCTCGACGACGCGTTTGCCGCCGGTCTTGCGCAGACCGTCGGCGCGGCGCCGGGCTTGATCGACGGCCTCCTGCACCTGCGGCAGATCGGCATCGCTGACCTGACGGACATGGACGGTGACCGCGAAGCGCTTGCGCTCGATACGCACGCCGTCGACGTTCTCAAGACGTTCGTCAAGATCAGTCGCCGCGCGGTCCAGGTCATTGAGCGCATCGATACCTTCCGGTAGCTCCAACCGCAGCTGGGGTCCGCAGATGTCGCCGAGTCCGTAGAGGGTCTCGCGTTCAGGTGGGTCATTAGGCTCGCCGTCAGGGAGATCGATGCCGCGGGCCAAGAGGAAGTGCTTGACGCCCTTGACCCGCGGTCGGCCGTCGACGTAGCGACGATAGTCGCGCGTTTCATCGAACGGACTGTGATCCTCGCCGGCCGCTGCCGGACGCTCGTTCAGATAGGCATCAAACAGGCGCTTCCAGGCCTCCGCATGGATCTCGGCGGTTCGGGTGATGACGCCGTCGAGGTCGAACAGCACGGCATCGAGCTGTTCGCGAGAGAAAACGGGCTGTGCATCGGGCATCGCAGATCAACTCCGAAGCAGCAAGTCAGTGTGGCGCGGCCAGACGCCTGTGCCAACGCGTTCCAGTGCCGATCGATCAATCGATCGAGCACCAGGATAGCCGCGGGTTAGCGGTCTCTGCTCGGTTACGCAATGCACGTGCCCAATGCGGCCTGTTTTTCAGATCGGTTGGCAGCCGCAGGCCCTGGCTTGATCAGCAGCTTGATCAGCAGCCGGGCTCGAGGCTTAGACTTCGCATCGCGCCAATGGCTTGTTCATTTCCCCCAACTGATGGCTGTTATGCACCAGCTGATGGATGAGCCGGTCGCTCCGGTCGATCAGGTCCAGCGGACTGATCCGCCGGTGCACTCAGGCCGGTCGCTGAAGCCCATGCCCTGGTTGCCCGGGCGCGCAGGACGTCCTGCACCAACGGCCCATCTCTGTTCATGCCGCGATATTGCGCGGCCGGCCGTCGGCATAGGCGGCTAGGTTGTCGACCGTCGTCTCCAGGATGCGCTCAACCGCCTCGCGGGTATTGAAGGCGCTATGCGGTGTGACCACGACATTACGCAGGTGAATCAACACCTGCCCGGCAAGCAGATTGTTGAGATCGTGACGGCTTTCGTAGACGGAGCGCAGCAGCTCCGCCTCCTCCCGCACCACCGGCTCCTCCGGCAGCACATCCAGGCCGGCTGCGGCGATCTTGCCCTCCACCAAGGCACGCGCCAGCGCACGGTGGTCAACGATGCTGCCACGCGCCGTGTTGATCAGAATCGCGCCATCGTGCATGCGGTCGAACTGCTCGCTCGAGATCATGTTGCGGGTCTTCTCGTTGCCGGGCACATGCAGCGTGATTACGTCCGAACCTGCAAGCAGTTCGTCTAGCGCGACATAGGTGAACCCTTGCTGGCGGGCTGCTCGCGAATCAGGCTTGACATCGAAAGCCAGCACCTCCATGCCGAAGCCGCGAGCAATGTCGATCACGGCACGCCCGATGTCACCGGTACCGACCACTCCGATCGTCTTTCCTCTCAGGTCGAACCCTTGCAGACCACGCGCATTGAAGTCACCGCGACGGGTGCGCTGAACCGCCTCTTCCATGCGGTGGCTCAGCGTCAGCAAGAGCGCGAAGACATGCTCGGCAACCGTGGTCTTGCCATAGTCCGGCACATTGGTCACGGTGACGCCGCGCTCACGGCAGCGGTTGATGTCGATGTAATCAACGCCGGTGGAGCGCGACGCAATCACCTTGAGCTTTGGGAGCTCGGCCAAGACGTCTCGGTCGATCGACGAATAGATGAAGGTGCTCACCGCCTCGGCATCGGCATAGCGCGAGGCGTTCGCTGACCGCAGGGGCTCGCTCGTGAACTGGATCTCATGCTCACCGTCTAGACGATCGAAGGCTCCAGCTTCCCAGTTCTCGACATCGAAGACATAGATTTTCATGGTTGAGGCTCCGTAAAGGCCCAATCGTCTGTCCTTATGCCCCGGCTGCCGGGGCATTTGACAGATCGGAACGTTGACGCCGCACGCGCAGCGCCTTGAATAGCTCCATCACCAAGAGGAGCGAGACGGCGATGCCAAGCAGCGCTGCCCACTCCCACAGCGGTACCGGGGCGACCTCCAGCACATCGCTCAGCCCCGGCAGGTACATCGCCAGGATGTGCACCGCCTGGGCGGCAATCACCGTGCCGATCAGCAGCAGATTGGCCCGCAGCGGGATACGGAACGCCGAGCGCTCCTCGGAGCGGCAGTTGAAGATGTGCACGTTCTCGAACAGCACCATCTCCACGCCCCGAGCCACCCGGCAGAGGTTGGGAATCGCTCGACATCTGAGAGCAGACTCACGACACCCCATGGCACGCAAGGTGCTAGCGTTGACACTGAGGCCGATTGCGTACAACCCGGGATGAACGAGCAGAGGAAAACCGAACCATGAGCTCATCGAGTATGCTGGGCAACCGCGCCGCAAGCACTCCGAGCACAAGGCCACCTGGCACGGTCGCAAGGAGGCGGGGCAGGAACAGGGAGACGCGATCGCGACTGCGATGGCTCGCATCGAACCTCACAACCGCGCGAGGCAAGCCATGAAAGACAGGCTCCTTTCAATGCTTTTATTCTCGGTTTTGTTCGCGTTCTCGTCCCTGGCACTGGCCCAGTCGGACGATAACGCACCGAAGACAAACCCGCCCGACACCAATGTCCTGTTGCGCGCCGTCGAGCCTGGCCCCGAGGGACGTCCGACCTTCGACGCGGCGCGCGAAGAGGAGCGCCAGCGGATGGTCGAGCGCCAGATCGAGCAGCGCGGTGTCGCCGACGAGGCGGTGCTGGCGGCGATGCGCTCGGTGCCACGACATGCATTCGTGCCACCGGACCTCCGCGACAGGGCCTACGCGGACAGCCCCTTGCCGATCGGCCACGGCCAGACCATCTCGCAGCCCTACATCGTCGGATTCATGACCGAGACGCTGCAACTGGCCCCAGGCGATCGCGTGCTCGAGATCGGCACCGGCTCGGGCTACCAGGCCGCGATTCTCGGCGCCATGGGCGTGGACGTGGTGACCATCGAGATCATCCAGCCGCTGGCCGAGCAAGCCGCCGATCTGCTCGAGCGTCTTGGCTACGACAACATCACCGCGATCCAGGGCGACGGCTACTATGGCTATGAGGAGCTGGCGCCCTACGACGCGATCATCGTCACGGCGGCCGCGCAGCACGTGCCGCCAACGCTGATCGAGCAGCTCAAGCCCGGCCAGCGCATGGTGATCCCAGTCGGCCGCGCCGGTTGGACCCAGAATCTGCTGCTGGTGACCAAGACAGACGAAGGCCAGACCCAGACACGCAATCTGATGTCGGTGGCCTTCGTGCCGCTGACCGGCGAGCGCAACGGTGAACAAAACGGGGAGCGCTGAGTTGTCCGACACGGCACCCAAACCGCTGCACTTGCTCACCGTCGGCGCCCTCGCCGGCTCGGTACTGGCATTCGAGATCCTGCTACTGCGGCTGTTTGAGTTCAGCCACTGGCACCACTTCGCCGGGCTGGCCATCGCGCTGGCGCTGCTCGGGTTCGGTGCCTCGGGCACGCTGCTCAGCGTCATCGGCGAGCGCGCCGGTCGCTTCGGCGACCGCTGGCTGGTCCTCTCGCTGCTGATCGCGGCAAGCGGTTTCCTGCTGGTGCTGCTGTTGCACGCCTGGGTCTCGCTGCGCCCGATCATGGCGGTCTGGGACGCCGCGGAGCTTTCGCGCCTGCTGGCGATCGACTTCGCCGCCTTCATCCCGTTCTTCGGCGCTGGCCTCGCGCTCGGGCAGGTCTTCGCGCGCTGGCCGACCCACGCCGGCTGGCTGTATGCCGCTAACCTGGGCGGCTCTGGCATCGGCACCCTGTTCGCCACGCTGCTGCTGGTCGCGATGATGCCCGAGGCGGCGCTGGCGCTGGTCGCGGCGCTGCTGCTGGTCTTCTGCGTCCTGTTCTCGGCGCTGCGCCGCATTCGGATCGGGATCATCTCGGCCGCGCTGCTGCTGATCCCGGCGTCCTGGCTGACCATGAGCCCGCTCGAGCCGGCAATCTCCGACTTCAAGGCGCTCTCGCGCGTGCTGGCGCTGCCGGATGCCGAGAGGCTCGAGCAGCGCCCGGGGCTGGCGGGAAGACTGACTGTTGTGCGCTCCTCCAGCCTGCGCTCGGCGCCGGGCCTGAGCCTGAACTGGACCGGCCGCGTCGCGGCCTCGGATGCGGCCATCGTCGGTAGCGACGGGCTGGTGCCAATCGAGCGCGATTATCAACAGGCACCGGACCCGTCGGAGGCCTCGCTGGCCGCGTTGCCATTGCAGTTGCGCCCCGACGGCCGGGTCGCGGTGCTCGGCAGCGGCAGCTGGGCGACGCCCTCGCACGCGGTTGGCCGGCCATTGAGCTGGGTCGAGCCCGATCGCCGCCTGCCGGCGCTGGCCATCGCGCGCGGCCTGACTGTCGACGCCATCCAGGACAGCCCTTACCGCTTCCTGACCAGGAACCGCGATACATTCGCCGTCATCGCGCTGGATCGCGCGTTCGACGGCTCCGACGCGGCCACCGAAGACTATGTGCTCACGCGCCAGGGTCTGCGCAGGGCACTCGCCCAACTCGGCGACAACGGCCTGCTGGCGATTCCGCTGAAGGTCGATTACCCGCCGCGGCAGGGGCCGCGCATGCTGGCGACCATTGCCGCGAGTCTGCGCTCGCAGGGCGTCGCTGAGCCGGGCGACCAGGTCGCCGCGCTACGCGGCATGCAGGCGCTGCTTATCCTGGTCTCGCCGCAACCGCTGAGCGACGCGGACCTGGATCTGATCCGCACCTTCGCCGAGCGCTGGAGCTTCGATCGGGTCTGGCATCGCGGTCTTGGCGCGCAGGACGTCAATCGCTACCACCTGCTCGACACGCCGATCTTTTTCGAGGCCGCCCAGGCGGTGTTCGGCGAGACCGCCCTGCCCGAGCAGGCGCGCTGGTTTGAAACCGGCGCGGTGGGGATGGCTCGGCCGTACTTCTGGCACGCGATGCAGTGGTCGACCATCCCGC
The DNA here is from genome assembly GCF_034860625.1 of Lamprobacter sp. Taxonomy (NCBI): domain Bacteria; kingdom Pseudomonadati; phylum Pseudomonadota; class Gammaproteobacteria; order Chromatiales; family Chromatiaceae; genus Lamprobacter; species Lamprobacter sp. The sequence goes on along the minus strand of NZ_JAYESN010000037.1, from coordinate 35,956 downwards.
GCTTGTTCGAGATGCTTGGCGTGCGGGCGGCCAGCTACCTGGACTGGACGCTGGTCATGTCGGCGGTGACGCTGGTCGTCGCGACCCTGGCGGGTGCGCTGCTGATCCTGGCACCGCTGGGACGCATGCCGCCGGCCTCGGCGGCCTTCAGGCGTACTGAGGTCATCGGCTATTTCGGCCTGTTGGGGTTCGGCTTCATGCTGATCGAGCTCGCGCTGCTCCAGCGCACGATCGCGTTCATCGAGCTGCCGGTGCTGGCCGCGGCATTGGTCTTCGCCGTGTTCATGATCGGCGCCGGCATCGGCAGCGCGATGCCGACGCGGCGCCGCGGGGCCGACGCCTTGCGGCCGATCTTCGGCGCCTTGGCGATCGGCGGTGCCATCGCGGTGCTGGCGCTGTGGTGGCCCGGCCAGCCCTTGCTAGCGCTGCCGCTGTCGGCGCGCATCACGCTGCTGGTTGCGTTGCTGTTGCCGATGACCTGGGCCATGGGCCGGCCGTTTCCCTGGGCGCTGCAGCACCTGGTCGGCACGCGCAGCTGGCAGCCCTGGAGCTGGGCGATCAATGGCTTTGCCTCGGTGCTGGCGGCATCGACGGCGACGCTGCTCTCGGTCCAGGCCGGTCAGCCGGTGACGCTGCTGGCCGGCATCGGCTGCTATCTCGGTGCCTGGCTGATCGCTCGGCGCGGGGCTAGGCGGCTGGCTGGGCGGCAGGAAGCCGCGACTGCTTAGCAACTAACGGATAGGAAATGCAACCGCTTTGTGCGTCTAGGGCCGCACGCTCGGGCCAACGATCATCGCCAGCGCTGCACACCCGGCATCTGCGTCATCGACAGGTCATACCCGCTCGGGCTGGCTGATCGCCCCGGAGCGCAGCCATCTAGACCGATTATCTCACCGATCTCGGCGCGACCGTGCCAACACGCAGCCAATTGGCGGCCACAAAACCGGCCGTTTCATTGAGCCAGTCGTATACAAATACCTGATAGAATTGATGGATGCAGGAGACGAAACCGGCCACAAAAGCGGTCTCCCCCGTTGACCGGGGCGAAACCGAAGCGGTGATGATGCCGCTAACGATCGGGCAGACGGCGCCCGAGCGCGCCGCGCTCAGCGACCAGGTTGTGACACTCGTCGCGCGCTCGTCCGGATTCCAACACAGCCTGCCGCAAGGCATCGCCTCAGCCCTAGCGGAGCTCGTGCGGGCAATGAACTGCTATTACAGCAATCTCATCGAGGGGCATGCGACCCATCCGGTCGACATCGAGCGGGCGCTGCGTGATGAGCTCAGTGAGCTGGCCGAGCAACGCGATCTGCAGCTTGAAGCGCGCGCCCATATCGCCGTGCAGGCTTGGATCGATGCCGGCGGCTTGCAGGGTCGCCTGTTCAGCCGGGAGGCACTCTGCGCGATCCACGAACGCTTCGCAGCCGAGCTGCCGGAGCGCCTGCTGTGGATCGATCATTCGAACACAGGCGCGCGTGAGCGCGTCATTCCGGGCGCTCTGCGCTCGCGCGATGTCTGCGTTGGACGCCACATGCCGCCGAGCCCTGGGGCCATTGCGCGGTTGCTCGGCGCTTATGGCCGGCATTATGCGCCCCTCGGGACGATGGAACGCTTGTTGGCCGCCGCCGCGGCACACCATCGATTGCTGTGGATACATCCCTTCCTCGACGGCAATGGGCGGGTCGCCCGCCTGCATTCACATGCGCTGTTCGTCGAGGTGCTCGCGACCGGTGGCGTCTGGTCTGTTGCGCGCGGACTGGCGCGCCAGGTCGATGCTTACAAGGGCCATCTGGCCGCCTGCGATGCCCCCCGGCGCAATGACTTGGATGGCCGCGGTGCCTTGAGTCAGGCTGCGCTCGTCGCGTTCAGCGCATTCTTTCTCGAGGCCTGTCTGGATCAGGTCCAGTTTATGGAAGGCCTCGTCGAGCCGCGGCGCTTGCGCGAGCGTGTCCTGCGCTGGGCCAACGAGGCGCATCAAGCGGGCCGGCTGCCGCCGCGGGCCGATCGCCTGTTGGAGGTGCTCTTGTTCCAGGGCACGCTCAATCGGGCGGAGGTTCCCGGACTGCTCGATGCGAGCGAGCGCCAGTCGCGCCGGGTCGTTGCTGCCCTCATTAACGAGGGCGCGATCCGCTCGGCGAGCTCGCGTGCCCCCTTGCACCTGGCCTTTCCCGCACACTTGGCGGAGTGCTGGCTACCGGGGCTGTTCCCGGCCCAGGCGACACCCTCCCGCCGTTCCTGATAGGGCCACCCGCAACCATGTGGCAGACATCCTTAACCACTTGGCTGACCAGTCGTGGCGCCGATTGCTCAGCCTGTGAGATTGGATCAGGCTCGGTGTGCGCCGATCAAACCGCGGAGCAGCAGGTAGAGCAGCAGCGCGTTGAGCAGATGCCAGAGGAAGTGCAGGCCGAGTGGCATCAGCCCGCAGAGCGCCATGTCGAGGGTGCGGAAGGTCAGCGAGCCTATGAACAGGAGGCAGGCAGCCAGAAGCGTCGGAGCGAGCGGATCAGCCCGGCGGCGCAGGACCCACCAAAACCCGACCAGGAACGCAAGCGCCGGCAGATAGCCGACGGAGCCATTGAGCAGCTCGGGGCCAGTGAGCGCAACCAGACCGACGCTGAGCACCTGATAGCCGAGCCAGAGCCCCGCCAGCGCGAGCGGCCGCAGCCGGAGCACCCGCCAGCCGAAGCTGAGCAGGTAGAGGTTGATGAAGAGCGTGATCGGGATCACGTCGGCAAGCACCGCCCAAACGGTGGCGAAGCTGTGCCAGAGTGCACTCCCGATGCCGATCGCCCCGAGCAACAGGATCAGCAGGCCGAGATCCCAACTGTTGCGCAGCCCAAGATCGGGCTTGGCAACAAGCCGCCGCGCGGCAAAGACAGCGGCGATGACGAAGGCCGTATTCGTGATCAGGTTGATCGGCTCGGCGAGGAGCCCAGCGGTGCCAGCGCGCTCGCAGTAGGTAGCCAGCATCGTCATGCGCGGATCAAGGGGTTCTTAGCAGCGTTGAGCCGAACTGCCAGATAAGCGGCAGGCCCATAACAGAAGCGGACATCGAAAGCATGATCCTCTGGCCACGGGCGCCCAATCGCGGTCAATGACTGCAAGCGTATACAATATCGTGAGAATGCCACCCTCGCCTGCCCAGGTCAAAGCCCCCCATGCAAACGGAACCCTTTCTAAACGTCTTCGAGGAGCGCGCCGAGAATCTCTCGCGTGATGAACTTGCCAAGTGGACCGCGACAACGAGCGGAGACCGTACAATTCTATCGAAACTAACCGGTCCTGGGGCAAAGCTCCTAACAGGTCCGCGAGGGTCAGGAAAGTCGACCTTCTTGCGTCGCGCCTATTTTAGCCTTTTGGAGAATCGCGCTGCTTTACCAGTATACGTTAATTACGCAAAATCGCTTGCACTAGAGCCGCTTTTCCACCACCGCGCAAATGCACTCACTATTTTTCGCCAGTGGGTTTTGCTTAAAATTGCAGTGGCTGCCTGTGACACATTCAAACAACTCGAACTAGTTGAGCCAGAAGATCTAACAAGATACGCCTATGCTGGCCGAAAATTCATTCAGTCCCTTGAAGTCGGCATTGAGCCGGACGACCTGCAAATGCTATTGGCCCCCTCCGGGCTAATTGATCTGCTAGAATCTGCGTCGAACAGCATCGCATCACGCAGAACAGTCCTGCTACTCGATGACGCTGCTCACGCGTTCTCACCAGATCAGCAACGCGAATTTTTTGAGATTTTCCGGCAATTGAGGACTAGAAGAATCTCGCCGAAAGCAGCAGTTTACCCCGGCGTTACCAGCTACTCCCCCTATTTCCATGTTGGCCACGAAGCAGAGCTGGTCGAGGCCTGGCATCGTCCAGATAATCATGGCTATTTACCGCTAATGCATAATCTGGTATTAAAGAGATTGCCTCCAGACCTCGCCAACACTTTGCTCGAACGCCCTGATACACTGAATTTGCTGGCATTCGCTTCATTCGGGATTCCACGAGGTTTTCTTAATATGATTGCTCAGGTCCTGAGAGTAGATGAAGGAGAACCCAGGATTCCTACACGCGCACGCACCTTGCAAGCGATTGCGGAACACGCAGACGCCACTAATCGGATTTTCCGATCTCTTGCTGAAAAACTCCCACGCTTTCGACACTTCATAGACGTAGGCAGCGAGCTAATAGAAGCGACAAGAACTGCAATTCAGGACTATAATGTGGGGCGGGATTTGCACTCAAAGGCTGTCGTAGTAGCAATCCAGAGCCCACTGACTGCAGAACTGGAAAGACTAACAAAATTTCTTGAATATGCAGGAATTTTTCGCGAAATAGATTCAGTTTCGCGAGGAGAAAAAGGCGTCTTTGAACGGTTTGCTTTGCATTATTCCTTCTTGATTACAGCAAACTCACTAAGTCTAGGTAAGACATATGCACTCTCCGATTTGGTGGCAGCTCTCTCGAAGCGTGATCCGCACGCCTTCGTCCGGCGGAGTCCCCAAAGCCTGCTAGGCTCGGAATACAGAGAGCGCTGTAAGTTAGATCTTCCTCCATGCGAAAAATGTGGCGCTGCTCGGGTTAGCGAAGAGCAACGTTATTGCATTAAGTGCGGCAACGAGCTTTCTCGAGCATCCATATACAAGGAACTGTTGCAATCGTCTATAGAAATGCTTCCCCTGACCGAGACAAAGATCAATGGGATCAAGAACCATACTACATTGAGGACAGTCCAAGACGTTCTTGCCGATGATGAGAATCAGCTTATCGATGTCCCATATATAGGACCGGTCTGGCAGGCGCGTATAAGGACATACGCTGAAGAATACATTAGCGTATAGCGTAGATGCAGTTTCCACGGACAAATAAGTCGGAGCAAACAGTCACGATTGACTTTCGTGCTTTGACTCGGCGAAAAGTCATATCGAGGCGCAGTCCGATCGACGATTACTATGATCATAGAAGTACCCTTTTAGCTAATTCGCTGCCGACCGCCACCACTCCAGATCCTACGCTGCTACAGGCTCTTCTGCTTGGTGTTATCTCATCTACAGAGTATTTTTTTCGTGATATACTGGCAAGATTGGTTAGAATCTGTCCATTTTCTCGAAGCACTTCTTCTAATCAAGTGCTTTCATTGGGAGCCGTGGATTATTGCGGACTAGAACATCTTGGTTTTGGTTTGATGGAGAACACTAGTTTTGCCGATCCGAAGACGATATCTCAGGCCACTCAAAAATTTCTTGGCCTCACCTGGAATAATGGTTCGTCCGTGGCGTCGGCTATAGCGGAGTTCGGCAAAATTTGCCAAATACGTCATGCTATTGTGCATTCTCGTGGACACCTTGGGGACCGCAATGCGCGAGAACTCGGATTGGCACTTCGCGAACTTCACGAGCTCTGCTTATCACTAATTGGATTTCAAGATCTATTACTTGTCTGCGACAATGTCGTAAGGGCCTACAATCGCTTTATCTTCGAAAAAACAGTGGAACGTTGGATAAATACCGGAAAATTGGTGGGCGACTGGTCAAATGACAAGGAGGCCTGGTGCCAACTCTTTAGTTGTTGTTATTCAACCACGGATGCAGAAGGTACGCCACGTCCTTATCAAGCATGGCGAAAGATAAAAAGCGAAGCAAAAGCATCAGCGACAGCGCAAGGGTTTATATAGTGCCTGACCGAGAAGTTGATTTGGTCTTTCGAGACAATGCGTTAGACTCTGACCCCATGGTCGAAGTTGGCGGCCCTGCTGAGGCCACTGAGGCGGAGGCTGACGAGGCGATCTCCCTAACCACTTGATTTTCCTTATCAGCACGCGCCTGGATCGGCCGCCCCCGAATTGGACTGGAATTAAACCGCAAAAACTTCCTCATTGCCTTATTGTCATGCGCGAAGACATCAAGCCGCAATTGCAACTCGGTGAACAGGACATTGGCGCGATTGTGATCGACGCGCGCTCGCGCGATGACATCCTGCGTCTGCTGCGGGGCCTGCAGCACATCTACACCACCGCTGAGCTGCGCGAGCGGGTCTTCGCCATCCTCAGCGAGGTCTTGGCGCAGCGCCCTGATGGCGAGGGGCCGGTCAGCGCTGAGACCGGGCGTCCTGGGATGACGCAGTGGGCCATCCTGGTGCTGGGCACCCTGCGTCTGTGGCTGAACACCGACGCGCAATCTTCACCGCCCGCTTGAGCGTCAGCTTCAGATCGGAAAGTCGGGGGTTCGCTCCATACCCGTTAACCTGAACCGCTTCGCGCGGGCTTCCATCCACTTCAAGGATCGCAACATCTTCAATTCCTTCCGGCCAAATGTGCTGTCCCGAGAGGGCTGTCTGCGGCTCGATCAACCGCGATAGGGTGCAGAGGATTTGCAGCCGAAAGCCGCGGAGTACTGGACCAGCAGAATCGATTTGATCGCGTTCCATGCGCCGCGGGATCATGGGCCTGGCGAGGCTAGATTCTCGCGCATACTACGCAAGGACTTCAGTAGTGCCGGCAGATCATCTTGGATGATGCTCCAGACGGTGTCATCATCGATTCCCAGATAACCGTGGATCAATCAATTTCTTGTCGCAATGATGAGACGCCAAGGAATTTGAGGATTGGCCGAGCGCACATAATCGGGAATATGCGTCGCGGCCTCGCCAATCAGCTCAAGGTTGCGGAGCGTGGCATCGTAAATGACCGAATTGCTTACAAATTCCTGTTGATCTAGCCCCTGTGAATAGACGAATATCTTCTCTCCAAACGAGACCATGTCATCCAGGTAGAAGACCCACTCTCGCTTGCTTTTGGTGGGTTCAGACACGAACCGCCTCGCGCTCGACGTAAGAAGCCAACTCTTGGCGCAATGCCTTGCGAGTGACCAAATCAACCGGGCGCTCGAGAAGGGCTTCGAGATAGAACTGCAAGCCAAAGTAACGCTGCGAGGTCGACGGACCATCGAAAGACACGAGGATATCGATGTCGCTATCCACTCGCTCATCGCCCCCGAACGGTTGACCCGAAAAGCGCCAATTCGACGACGCCGAACCGTCGAGCTAGAATTGCCTTGTGCTCGGCGAGAAGCTTCAAAGTTTGGTCTCGATTCACCTTCCCCTGCTGCACCTGGCCCTCAATCACCTGTGCCCGGAGCCGTGAGCTCGGGTGTGGCGACAAAGTGGCGCATGACCCCACTCGCCTTGTAGTGCGCCTCTTCGATGCGGAAGCCGGCATCTTCGACCTTTTTTTCGGTATCCCGATTCGGGTGACAACCGCCGGTCACGAGCGTCCAGGGAGGCTGGAGAGTGTTGAGCAGCCAGCGCCAGATTCGGTTTTGGGCCTGGACGTGTTCCAGCATCAGCAGGCGCCCTTGCGGTTTCAGCACCCGACGGATCTCGGCCAGGCCGCGCCCAGGGTCGGAGACGCTGCAGAACACCAGGCTCGACACGACGGTATCGAAGCGCGCGTCGGGGAACGGCAGCTGCTCGGCCGAGGCGCACAAGAGCCCGGCCTCGGGCGCGCGCCGCTGGGCGCGAGGCAGGGCATCCGCGTTGGGATCGAGCCCATACAGTTCGACGCCGTCTGGGTAGAGCGGCAGCATCTGCCCAGTGCCGCAACCCACCTCCAGCACCCGGCCGCGCGCCAGTTGGGCCAGCGACCGCCGCCAGCGCTGCATACCCGGCATCAGCACGATCAACAGGTCGTACAACCAGGGAATTTGCTCGATTCCGCGCATTTTAACGATCCTATTGGCTAACGGATTAACGATAACACCCGGCCCTACTCATCGCTCGTCTTCTCCGTCGTTCTGCAAGCAGTCAAGAGGTCAACCTGGTCTCGGGTCTTTATGCCCCAGGCAAAGGGGCATCTCAACCAGCTGCACCAGGCCCCGGTCCGCACATCGCCAGCTTCTCGCGCCCAGTCGCATGGCTCGGATCTCCCGACGGGGCGCGCGTTAGTGCAACGTCCGCCGAACCGCGACTCGCGACGCTAGGGTTTGCTGTCGTGCAAGATGGATTCCTAGTCGGTGCCGGCCTTCGTGCCGGCCCGATGCTTGTGAGCGTCGCATCCGGGCACAGAGTTTGCGGCTTGCTCTGCGGGTCCGCCGCCCTGCCGGCCTGCGGCGGCCATGCCTGGCATGACATTGCCGGCACCACCGATGATTTCTAGGAGCAAGCTTGTGTCTTGCTGGCCCATAGCTTGCGAAGCGGTCTGGCAAAGAAATCTGGCCAAGCCGTATGAGGATTCCGGGCCGGCTCGCATCGAGCAAGGACGTCTGATGGGCCTGGACGTCTGGTACGTCCCCGGTCTCCGTGAGGTCCGCGACGAGATCCTGACCCCGCAGCGCGGGGCCGAGCGCTGAGTCGCCGGCTGGCTCACTCGCTAAAAGACGATTCAGGTCGTGCAACATTCCACATGATCGAGACCCGCAGCGAAACCGACAGCCTCGGGGAGATCAGGGTTCCCGCCGACAAGCTTTGGGGCGCACAGACGCAGCGCGCGTTGGAACACTTCAGAGCCGGGAACGACCTGATGCCCCTGCCACTGATCATGGCCTATGCCACGCTGAAGAAGGCCGCAGCCGAGGTCAATCACGCCGGCGCGCGGCTCAGCGACCGCCAGCATCGTTTCATCGTGCAGGTGTGCGACGAGATCCTGAGCGGACAGCATCAGGATCAATTCCCACTGCCTGTCTGGGTGAGCGGTAGCGGCACCCAGCTCAACATGAACCTCAACGAGGTAATCTCGAATCGATGCTGTCAGTTGGTCGGCACAGCACTCGGCGCTAAGGAGCCCGTGCATCCCAATGATCAGGTCAACCTATCGCAGTCGTCGAACGATACCTTTCCTTCGGCGATGTGCATCGCTGCGGCGACAGCGACGGTCCAGGATCTGCTGCCGTCGGTGCGCGCCCTGCGAGACGCGTTGGATGCCAAGGCCGAGGACTGGGAGGCCATTATCAAGATCGGCCGCACGCATTTGCAGGATGCGACGCCGCTGACCCTGGGTCAAGAATTCTCGGGCTATGCGGGCATGCTGGACGAGGCCGTCGGCTGGATCGAGCAGGCACTCGCCAGCGTCTACCGTCTTGCCCTCGGCGGCACTGCGGTTGGCACCGGCATCAATGCCGCCCCCGATTTCGACGTCGAGGTCGCCGCCGCGATTGCGCAGCTGACGGGTCTGCCGTTCGTCACCGTCGCGAACAAATTCACGGTACAGGGCGCGCACGACGCCCTCGTCCAGCTGCATGGCGCCTTCAAGACCCTGGCCGTGGCCCTGTTCAAGATCGCGAACGATATCCGGCTCCTGGCCTCCGGACCGCGTTGTGGTCTTGCGGAACTGCATATCCCCGCTAATGAGCCTGGCTCATCAATCATGCCCGGCAAGGTCAATCCAACGCAGTGCGAGGCGTTGACCATGATCGCAGCGCAAGTCATGGGCAACGACGTGGCGGTCGGCATCGGTGGCGGTGGCGGTCACTTGGAGATGAACGCCTACAAGCCGCTGATGATCTTCAATGTCATCCAGTCCGCGCGGCTGCTCACCGATGGTTGCCGCAACTTTCGCGTCTTTCTCGTCGAGGGGAGCGAGCCCAACGCGACGCGGATCGCGAGCTTTGTCGAGCGCTCGCTGATGCTGGTGACGGCGCTCAGCCCCGTCATCGGTTACGACAAGGCATCCGAGGTGGCCCATTATGCGCTGGACCATGACATGACCCTGCGCGAGGCGGCGCTAACCCTCGGCGTCGTCAACGCGGACGAACTCGACCGGCTGCTGAAGCCGGCAAAGATGGCGCATCCGCACCTGAGCGAGGATTAAACGCCTCCTTGAGGTAGAGCGGCAGCATCTGCCCGATGCTGCAGCCCAACTCCAACACCCGGCCGTGCGCCAGTCGGGCTAGCGATCGCCGCCAGCGCTTCACACCCGGCATCAGCGTCATCGACAGGTCGTACAGCCAGGGGATTTGCTCGATTCCGCGCATTTGATCAATCCTATTGGCTGACGGATAAACGAGATCGTCCCTGCCCCGCCGGCAAACAGCAGATCCCGCCGGCGACGTGACGCCGGCCTGCTACCCCCGTGACGCAGAGAAGGTCGGGCTCGAAAAACACAGCCATCGGCCAGGGGCCGCTACAGCGCAAAGGGATAGGTCGCGGGCATCGCCTCGATTTCGACCGCCGGCAGCAGCTCCACCGCAGCAGTCTGCTCAAACCGAATCAGGTTGGGTTCTTCGCATCGTTAGCGCTCCGGGGCATTGCCCCAATTGCGGTTTCTTTGGCCCGTCCGTCTTGATCAAGTGCTCAGTCCGACCTTGTTGGTCACGCCTGCCGAGAGGTCATCCTTCAGGATCGCGCCGGCTGGCGCGTGGATAGGGCCTTATGCCCCAGGCAAAAGGGCATATCAACCAGCTGCACCAGGCCCCGATCCCCACATCGGCATCGGCTGTCTCTATTCAGGGGTATCGCCGGCGGCGGCCGCGCCCTGATGGGCGTGCTCGCTGAGCTGCCGACAGTCTGCCAACGCTTGTCGCAGCTCGGCCAGCGGCGCCACGTCGGTGGCTGCGGCATTCTGGCGCACCGCCTGCCGCAAGGCATGGACGTGATGCCTTGCCCCCACGCTGATCAGCGGCCGCACGGCGCTCGCGAGCGCCACGCTGGCAAGGACGCCACCGGCGAGTAGCGCGAACGGCCAAGTGATCTCGCCAAGCAGCGACGGCGTCAGCACCGGCGGCAGCCCGAGCCACTCCGGCAGGCCGCGGCCGGCAAGCCAGACGAAGCCGAACGCTGCAACCATCTCCGCCGCCAGGCGCAACCGCCTCACCCCGCTCCACCAGCGCCGCAGCGACGGCTCGAGCGGCAGCTCCGCCAGCCGCTGCCGCAGATCCTCGGTCAGCGCTGCCGCCGCCGAGGCCGCCTGTTGGCGCACTCGGCCGGCCGCCGGTTCGGGCAGCTGGTCCGCCGCCACGGAGACCGCTTCAAGCAGACCCTCGCGAACCTGCGGCTCGGCCACCGAGGGACGCGGCGGCTCCTGGCCTTGCCGAGGCTCCTCAGTCGAACGCCCAAATCGGCGGGCAAGGGCACGGCCGAGCAACCCCCGCAGCGGCGAGCCGGTGGCCTGTCCCGCAGCACGGCGATAGGTGCTGTCAGCACTCGTGAGCAACGCGGCCTCGTTCACGGCCTCGCGTTGGTGACTGGCCAAGGCGTCGGTGTCCAGCACCAGCGCCTCCGGCGGCGGTAGCTGCGCCGCGCTCCGCTCCATCAGGGCCGCCACATCGGCGCGGACGCGCTCCTGCGGGGCCCGCCGCTCGCGGACTGCATCGCTGATCCGCCGGCGCAGCTCGGCAATGCCCTCGCCGGTGGTCGCCGCCGTCGGCAGGAGCTGTGCTGCGGCCAGGTCCTGCTCGGCAAGGAGATCGCGCAGATGGGCGAGATCCGTTTCTCGATCCGCCTCATCGAGCCGGTCGATATGGTTCAGCACCACCAGCAGCACCCCTGCGTGATGGGCCAGGCGGGCGAAATAGCGTTTGTGCGTCAGGGCCTGGGCGTACTTGAGCGGGTCCATCACCCAGAGCAGCAGATCGCAGCGCTCGATCAGTCGCTCCGCCACCTGCGCATGCTCCCGGACCGTGGAGTCCACGTCGGGCAGATCCAGCAGCACCGCGCCCCGCAGCGGTGCCAGCATTCCCTCGGCGGGCAGCGGATGGCGCTCCTCGACCTGCAGCCAGTCGAGCAGTGGCTCGGCGCCGCTGGCATCGCCGATCGGCACCGCCTGCGCGCGCTCGGTGGTGGGCCGGCGCATCCCGGTCGTGGACAGTGTCTGCCCGACGAGGGCATTGACCAGGGAGGATTTGCCGCTGCCGGTGCCGCCCGCGACGGCGACCACGACATGGTCGCGCGAGTGGGCCAGGCGCTGCCGCGCGCGCTCGCGCAGTGCGGTCATCTCGTCGATCAACGCCGACGGCAGCCGTCCGGCGCCCAGGGCCTCCAGCGTCTCCAAGGGTTCGAGCACGGCCGCGGACGTCTCCTGCCCGAGCGCTGGCGCCCTGGTTGCGCCTTGCTGCTGCGTCGAGGGCATCAGTCGCGCTCCGCCAGCGCAGCGCGCCGGTGCTGGAGCGCGGCCACCGCGTCCGGTGGCGGAGCGGCGGCGGCAAGCAGGTCCCGATAGGCCCGCGCATCCTCCTCGGCGAGGCCCTCCACCCGGTGCTGGAGATCCTCGCGGATGTCCTTGAGCAGCTGCTCGACGTTGCGCTCGCCGAGGAGCCGCGCGAGTAGGGTCTGGGTTGTCGTCGAGCCGGCCGCGGTGACCACCACCTCGGTGCCGGTCAAGCCAAAACCGCCGCCAAGGGTGAACAGCATCAGCACCGCCGTGGTCAGGGTGGCGTTGACGCCGGTGGCGGCACGCCGGGCCCACCGCAGCCGGGAGCGGCCGATGGTGTCCACATGCTCCGCAACCTGCCGCTCCCAGTCCGCCACCAAGCGCTCGGCAGCCTCGCGCCTGGCCACACGACCGGCCGAGCGGGGCTGGTCGTGGCGGGCGAACAGCGCGCGTCCCGCCTGATCCTGCTGCCACGCGCTCTCCACCTCGGCTGCGGCACTGTCGAGCACCCGGCGCAGGGCCGTGGCAATGCGCTTGCGGGCGTGCTCCTCCGCCTCCTCGGCAACGCGTTGGCCGCCGCGCCCGGACCAGGGTAGCCAGCGCAGCCAGCGCCGCGACAGCTGGTCCGCCGCGGCGTTGAGCTGACGCTGCAGCCAGCCGCTGCCCACCAGCTCGTTCCAACGGCGCAGGATCTCATGACGCAAGGGCTCGCCGGCTTGGAGCTCGCCCAGTAGCTGTCCGTCGAGGTCGGCATAGCCGGCATCGACCGCCTTGGCGAGCCGCCGGACCGCGGTCTGTTCGGTCGCGATGGCCTCGAGCAGGGCATCGATCTCCGTTGGCAGGTAGCGCAAGGCGCCGAGGACGGTGCGCTCGCGGTGCGCGGCACGCTGCTCTGGCGGCGCCAGGGCGCGGATGCGCTCGAGCACCGGCGCGGCGACGGCGTCGGGCAGGCGCTCGTCGTCGATCTCGGCGGTTGGCAGATGCGCGGTCTCCACCGCCCGATGCGCGAGCGCTGCGAGCTTCTCGTTCAGGTCCGGCAAGATCTCCGCCGCCTCGGCCTCGCTGGCCTGAGTGAGCACGACTAGGGTAAAGACATCCAGCCGCGCGGCCTGGCGCAGATAGGCCATGCCGGCTTCGTCGGCGTAGGTCCTTGCGGTAGCCAGCCAGACCCAGACATCGGCGACCTCCAGCAGCCGCTCGGTGATGTCGCGGTTGGCGGTCTCGACGCTGTCGACGTCGAGGGCGTCGACGATCACCAGACCGGCCGGGACGCTCTCCAGCGGCGCGGTGTGCAGGCTGGCACGTTGCGCCTCGGCGGCCAGCACGCCCCGGCGCAGGACGCTGTCGAGCTCTGCCGGGCGGCCGATCACCGTCGGCACCTCGGTGGTCGGCCGGCGCGCGCTGGTCGTGGCCACGGCGCTGCCGGCCAAGGTATTGGCCAGGGTCGACTTGCCGGCGCCCGTGCCCCCGGCGACGACCACAAGCAGGGGTTCGTCCTCCCGCTCAAGGTGGCCCATGAGGCCGTCGATACGGCGCAGGAGACGCTCCCAAAGGGAGAGCCAGGGCGCGTCGCGGCGCCGGCCCGCATCACCATCGAGGGCGAGCAGTTCGTCACGCAGGGCTTGGAGCATTTGCCGGAGCGCTTGGTGCTTCATGTCAGGGTGATACTCAATCTTCAATTGCCGGTATCGAGGTCACACTCGACTGGAGTCTGCTGATCATCTTCATCTTGATCAGCTTCACCCTCGCCGCTGGGGTATTGCACACTTGGCACCCGAACTGGAGCCAGCCGATTATTCTCATCACGGCGGTCACCGCGGCGCTTCTATTCCTGGCGTCGGTCCTGCTGCATCTCGCGGTCAGCGGCATCAATCAGATGCGGGTGGTGACTTCGATGTTCTTGAGGCGCTTGCTCGCCTCTTCGATCCCAGTGCTAATCGCTCTTTCGAAGCTTTCGGTTGACTCGGCGGTGATCTCAATGATCTTGGCGACAGACATGGCTGGCTCCTTCATCTGGTTGTGACAGGTTGCGGGATCTGCCGAGGCGGCGTTGACGGAGGCCTCAGCACCCTCGCTCTTAGCAGGGCGCATGCCATCGCCCATCTGCTGATGCGCAATCTACTGAACGGAAAGCGCGCTCAGGGTCGGCGGGGCCAGCTTGAATCAACCGAAGCCGCCTTGAATGCGCACGGCTGGCCGCACTTGATAGCGCTTACTCGCGCCGAGTCGCGCCTGCTTCAAGACCGAGCATACCGAGGCGCACCGGCAGTGAGCAGTTCACCGCTGCCAGATCTCGGACGGACAGTCTCAGTCGCATGGCTAATGCAGCCACACCAAGAGCCATAGAACAGTCGCCGGAAGGATTCGCCGTCGAGGTGGATCAACATGTGTGGATGACCAGTCTCGAGGTAGACGCTGGGCAGGCAAGCCAGCGATTGCTCCAGAATCACATCGATTTCGCCCTGGCATGTATTGGAGAGAGAGATGCCACGCAAGAGCGAGCCCCCTGGGACGGGTTCGTCGACGATGCGGAACGGACGGCCAAACTCCTGGCGCAGCGCCGCTAGGTCAATCGTCCAGGTGCGGGGGATAACAGCCAACGCATAGCCCTCGTCGTCAGCCAGCACCTGGCTCATCGCCACCTGACCTCGAAGCGAGTCCAGCATCTCACCCTGCTTGTGGCCAGAGTCGGCCAGATAAACCATCTGGAAGGCAAGTCCGGTCTCGGCTTGCAGGTTGCCGATCGCAATGCGCGCCGTTGGTACTGACTTCATGCGCTGTCCTCCGCTGTCCGCTCGACCGAGGCCAAGCATCGTTAGTGCTGCATGACCCTAAGTGCAAATAGCCCTGTCTGCTCATGCCCCTGGCGTCCAGCACAGGGACAAATCTGCGACGCCCGCAGGAGACTTTACTGCGGCTTGGTCAATCGCGGCATCCGGATGACTACGGAGCTTCAGGCCGGCGCGCAGCGCTTAGAGTAGCAGCAGGCTGAGCGCCATCAACCCCATGCCAGCGACCAGCGCGTAGACCGTTGGATGATGCTCACCATAGGTCTCGGCTGATGGCAGCAGGACGTCGAAGGAGATGAAGATCATGATTCCGGCAACCGCCGCCAGCGAGAGACCGAGCAGGGCCTGAGACCAGAACCCCGACAGCAACAGCAGACCGAGCAGCGCGCCGAGCGGCTCAGACAGCCCCGAGAGCGCGGACCAGCCGAACGCCTGCCAGCGGCTGCCGGTTGCGTAGTAGACCGGCACTGAGACCGCGATCCCTTCCGGGATATTGTGGATACCCACCGCCAGCGCGACCGGTATCCCGAGATGGATATCCTGCATCGAGGTCAGCAAGGTCGCCAACCCTTCGGGCAGGTTGTGCAGCGTGATGACCGCCGCGGTGAGCAGACCAACGTTCATCAGCGGCTCGGCGCCGACCGCCTCGTTCCCCTTGGTGCCGGCTCCCGCACTGCCGGAAGCCCCCTCGCTTGGCGCGCCGTCAGGGGCGCGCATCTCATGCGGGTTGTAGCCGGCCGGAACCGCGCGGTCGATGACGGCAACCAGGAGCATGCCCACGAACAAGGCAACAACGGCAGTGGTTTGAGGCGCGCCGCTGATCGTCTCGAGCGCATCCACGCCCGACGGCAGCAGCTCAACGAACGAGACGTAGATCATCACTCCGGCCGAGAAGCCGAGCGCGACCCCAAGGAAGCGGGTGTCCGCGCGAGGGGCAAAGAAGGCGATCGCACTGCCAATCGCAGTGGCGAGGCCGGCAAGCAGTGTCAACAGCAATGCCGGCCCGATCGAAGTGGTATCCATAGGGCGTCGCTCCTGAGGACTGGACTTACAGATTTAGAGGGGGTTTGGCATCATCCATGCATTATTCTCGCCAAACTCACCCTTCGCTGCCCGTTCCTATCTCGGGCGCGTCGCTCCGGCCGAGCTGCGCGCCGAGCTGTTTGGTTTGTTCGCCCTATCGGGCAAAGCGACCGCGTTCGCCGGACCCTTCCTGGTCGGTTGGGTCACCTGGCTGACCGGCAGCCAGCGCGTTGGTATGGGTGTCATCGTCGTCTTCTTCGTACTGGGCTTCGCAATGACATTGACCCTGCCGAAAGCTGACACTCGCCGTCGCCATAGCCCTCCCTAAAGCCTTAACCTAGAGCTAAGACCCATGAACACTGCGATAACCGATGTAAAGTCCCGATGCCCACGCGAACAGCTCAACGCCCTGCTGCTGCTCCTCATCGCCGCAGTGGCAACCACCGACGTCGCAGCTCAGGCACCGGTTGATCCTGCCGAGCCCGGCGAAGCGATGCGAACACCAAGTGGTGAGCCCTGGCGCGGCAACCTTCAGAGCGGCGCCGAAGTTTGGGTCGACCCACGGACCAACCGGCCGATGACCCAAGGACCCGGCTACCGGACCCAGCTTTGGGATGGCGTCTATCGTCTTAACGACGGTACTGAGCTGCACGTGCGCGACGGCCGAGTCGTGCCGACCACCGAGATGCTTGAGCGTCGCCAGGCGACGCCGATGCCCCCGCCAGCTGAGGAGCAGGGCGCGGCAACATTTCCGGAGGGCGGCGACAGCCGTCACTGCCAGGTCCTGGTTGAACAGGCTTGCGGTCGCGACAACGCCTGCGCTGATGCCACCAAATGCAGCGCCGCACGTCAACTGGTCGACATGGCCGCTGAGCAGCGGGCGCAACAGGTAAACCCTGACGCGATCACTGGCACCGGACTCAAGTGCCGCGAAGCGCTCCGCGACAGCTTCTTCGCCCCCTGTCATCAAGGCGCTGCCGCGGGCGAGGAAGGCACTGCCCCGGCTCGCTAACGCCCGGCCTCGGTACGATCGGCAAAGGGAAGCTGTATCGCATTCATCATCATCTGTCCGTCTGTTGACTGATGTTGATTGGAATAGCAAGCTGCGGACCAGCGCAGCCGTCAACGATTCAGTTCGGCATCACTTGCAGATTGAGCAGGTCCGAGGCCTGAGGAGATCGACGCGAATCTCCGCTTGTGGGACGGTAAAGCTGGGCATAACTTGGGCTCGGGCTCGCGCAGAGGAGCGCAGCCCGTGGCAAAGTCAACCCGTCAACGGGCGACGCCAAAGCCCCCATCCTCGGTATATGGCGGGATGGGCAAACCGGCGATCTTGAGCCCCTGCAGCACAGGCCCCTCCGGAAACAGTCGGCGTAGATGACGGCGCCCGCCCTGCTCGGTAAATTCAGCATCGAGTCGATCGGAGAGATCTCGTCCACTCTCCGGCATGCCATGCTCGAGATAATAGGCGCGCAACGTCTCGATCACCTGCCAATGCTCGTCGCTCATCTCGATGCCGAGCGACTCCGCGGTACGGCGCCCCTCATCAGGGCTCCAGTCTTCGAGTTCGATCTCGCGGTCGATTTGCCGTGGGCTTGAAGTGTCAGGGTTGTCGATGACTTTTCGGATGTCTGCCATGGTCTGTCTCCTCATCTTGGTCTCTTGATGTTTAACGCTTCATGGCGGCCAAATTGGCGTGGCCAAGCCATTTCCAGCCTTCTCACCCATACGCGCGCATCCGCGCCGAGCTCAAGCAGCAGCGCGCCGAGGGCGGCGGCCCGCACGGGGCCGATAACAACAAGAGAAACGGTTTTCCAGGAACGCATATCTAAACGCACATCTAACAGGATGCTCGAGCTGTGGCGCCTTCGGTCAAAGTCAAAGCACAAAGCGTGCCATCTGCTCAATGACTCCCCAGCGCTCTCGCCAAGCCGCCTATCCCGCCTGCAGCAGAGATCGAATCACTGAAAGCGGCCCCGGTGATCAGATTCGCTGATGCGCTGTGCTACGCGGGCGAGGGAATCCGGGTCATTTCGAGCCATCCAGGCTTCACACAGGTTAAAGTCCAGAGCCAACGCGACTAGTGAGGCCTCAGCGTCCGCTGCCGCCAGCCAACCAATGAAGACTGCTCCCGGAGAACAGCTCGGCGGCCTCGCCGAGCGTCTCCGAGAGCGTTGGATGAGGATGGATGGTGCGCGCCAGATCCTCGGCGAGCGCGCCCATCTCAATGGCTAGCGCGGCCTCGGCGATCAGTCCCTCGGCGCCGCGTCCAACAACGCCGGCGCCAAGCACCAGGCCGCTCTTCGGATCGATGATGAGCTTGGTCAGACCGGACTCGGCGCTCAGGCTCAGCGCCCGGCCCGAGCCCTGCCAGGGAAAGCGGGTGACGCTGACCTTGCGCGCCTGCTCCTCGGCCTCAGCCTCGGTCAGGCCGCACCAGGCGATCTGCGGATCGGTGTAGATCACCGCCGGGATGGCCCGGGCGTCGAAGGCAGCCGGCCGCCCGCCGATCACCTCGGCCGCCACCCTGCCCTCGTGCATGGCTTCATGCGCGAGCTGCTGGCCGCCCGCGGCATCGCCAACGGCGAAGATCCGATCGGCGTTGGTGCGCCGTTCGGTGTCGACCTTGATAAAGCCTTGGTCGTCGGTCTCGACCCCGACCTCATCGAGTCCGAGGTCGCCGGTGTTCGGGCGGCGCCCGATCGCGACCAATACGCGATCGAACGACTGCTCGCGCGAGCCGTCGGCGTCCTCGAGCCTGACGTCCACCTGGTCTTGTCGCTCCTCGGCCGCCCGCACACGCGTCTCCAGCGCGATGGACTCAAACCGCTCCTTGAGCTGCTTGTGTAACGGCCCGACCAGTTCCGGATCGATGCCCGGCAGGAGTTGACCGGTCTGTTCGACCAGACTAACCCGCGAACCTAGCGCAGCGTAGACGCTGCCAAGCTCGAGCCCAACGTAGCCGCCGCCGACCACCAGCAGCCGCTCGGGGATGTCGGCCAACGCCAGGGCGCCGCTCGAGTCCATCATCCGCCCTTCCTGGCTCGTCTCCAGTCCCGGAGGCGCCAGTGGCTGCGAGCCGGTGGCGATGATTGCATACTCGAAATCGATGCTCGAGTACTCCGACGCCGAGAGCAGCAGCCGCCGCGGCCCGGCGAAACGCCCCCGGCCCTGGATGCGCTCGATGCCGCGCGCCTCGCAAAGGCCAGCAAGGCCCTTGGTCAGACGCTCGACGATGCCATCCTTCCAGCCACGCAACCGCTCGAGATCCCACTGCGGCTCGCCGACGCTGAGTCCCATCGCCTCGGCCTCGGCTGCGATCAGCGCGGTCTCGGCGGCCTGCAACAACGCCTTGGACGGGATACAACCCCGCTGCAGGCAGACACCGCCAAGCATCGGCTCATCGGTCACCAGCGTGACCTCCAGCCCGAGATCGGCGGCCCGGAATGCCGCCGCATACCCGCCTGGCCCAGCGCCTAGCACCAGCACCTGGGTCTCGACCGGCAGATCGCCCATCACCATCTCGACACCTCCATCACAACAGCTCCATCACAACACCCAGCCTGCGATTGCTCAGGCCGTCAGCAGCAGACGTTCGGGGTCCTGCAGTGCGGCAATGATCTCGTTCACGAAGCGAGCGGCGTCGGCACCGTCGTTGACCCGATGATCGAACCCGAGGCACAGCGGTAGGCGGAGCTGGGCACTCAGCGTCGGCTCGGCGGGATCACCCTCGGCAACCGGTTGCAGCGAGGCCCGCCCGAGCCCGAGGATGGCGACCTCCGGATGGCGGATGATCGGCGTGAACAGCGTCCCGCCGATGCCGCCAACATTGGTCAGCGTGAAGCTGCCGCCTTGCAGCTCGTCGCGCTCGGCCTTGGCCTCACGAGCGCGCTTGCTGAGGCGCACCAGCTCGACGGCGAGCTCGATGACGCTTTTGCGCTCGACATCGCGCAACACTGGCACCAGCAGACCCTGTCCGCTGTCGACGGCGACGCCGATGTTGTAGTAGCGCTTGATGACGATGTTGCCATCGTCTTCATCGAGGCTGGCATTGAAGAGCGGATACGCCTTCAGCGCGCCGACCAGGGCCTTCAATACCAGCACCGTGAGCGTCAGTTTGCCGCCCGCGTCTTCGACCTCGGCGGTGTGGGCCTGGCGAAACTGCTCCAGCGCCGTGATGTCGGCCGTGTCGTAATGCATCACATGCGGGATCTGCGCCCAGGAGCGCGCCATCTCGCGTGCCGTGGTGCGGCGAATCGAGCGCAGCGCGATCCGCTCGGTCTCGCCCCAGCGGGAAAAATCCGGTAGCGCGTATCCGCCCTCTCCAGCCGGCTTGCGACCTGCCTTAGGCTCTTTTGGCGACTCGTCTTGCGGCCCGTCTTGAGGCTCTGCTGACGGGTTCTCTCGCGACTCCTCTCGCGTCGCCTCCGCCGACGGTTCCTCTTGCTGTCGTTGCGGCTTGCTTTCGCTAGTGGACCCCGCTTCGCCACCCGCCTGCGGCTCGGGGCGCTCGGCAAACGCGCGCACATCCTCAGCCAGCACTCGACCGCCGGGGCCACTGCCTTCGACCGCCGCAAGATCGACGTCGAGCTCGCGGGCGATCCTACGGGTGGATGGCGCGGCCGGCGCCGGTCTGTCGCGGCTCTCCTGGTCCCGCTGCCCGTCGTCACCGCCAGTCGCAGACCGTCCGGCCTCTGCTTGAGGCTGCTCTGTTTCAGCGGTCTGTTCATCGGCCCCGGGCTTCTCGGTCCTGGGCTCCTTGGCACTGGGCTTATTGGCCTCTGGCTTATTCGTCTCTGACTGATCGGCGCTGGGCTCGGCGGAGACCGGGTGCTCGGCCTCTCCTTTCGGTGCCGCGGCGTCGCCGTCATCGCCGTCATCGCCGCTATCACCGCTATCGCCGTGGTCGCCGTTGCTATCGCCGTCGCCGTCGTCCCCGGAAATGATCATCAACAGGTCACCGACCCGAACCTGATCGCCGGTTTCGACCGCGATACGCTCGACGGTGCCGGTGTAGGGCGAGGGGATCTCGGTGGTCGCCTTATCGGTCTCGGCGGCAAGCACCGTCTCGCCTTCCTCGACCTGGTCGCCCACGGCGACGTTGATCTCGACGATCTCCGCCTCGTGGATGCCTTCACCCGGGTCCTGCAGTCGCAATTCTCTACTCATGCCCTACCCCTCAAGCCCTACCCCTCAAGCCTCGAGCACCTGATGTGCACTCGCGACGATGCGCGCGACATCCGGTAGATAGTCGGTCTCACGCGCGAAGAACGGCACTTGGGTGTCATAGCCGGTCACCCGCGCGATCGGCGCCTCCAGATACCAAAAGGCCTTCTCCACCAGCCGTGCCACAAGCTCAGCGCCGGGGCCGTAGCTGCGGTGTGCCTCGTGGACGATGACCACCCGGCCGGTGTGCCGCGCTGAGGCCGAGAGACGCGTATCGTCAAGCGGCGATAGGGTTAGCAGGTCGATCACCTCGGCCTCGATGTCCTCCTCGGCAAGCTGTTCGGCGGCCTTCAGCGTCGGCTGCAGCATGGCGCCCCAGCTGATCAGCGTTAGATCATCGCCATCACGCACCGTTTGTGATTCGCCGAGCGCCATCGGCTCGTCGTCATCGGGGACCTCCTCGCGGAACGCCCGATAGATGCGCTTGGGCTCAAGGAACACGACCGGATCAGGGTCGCGGATCGCAGCACGCAGCAGCGCTCTGGCGTTACGCGGCCCTGAGGGCGCAACCACCTTTAATCCCGGCGTATGGGTGTAGTAGACCTCCTTGCTCTCGGAGTGATGCTCAAGGGCGCGCACGCCGCCGCCATAGGGCATGCGCAGCACCAGCGACGCGCTGAAGCGACCGCGCGAACGCCAGCGCAACCGCGCCGCATGCGCCTCGAGCTGTTGCATGGCCAGATAGCTGAAGCCGGAGAATTGGATCTCGCAGACCGGGCGCAGCCCATAGGCGGCCATCCCGATCGAGACGCCAACGATGGCCGATTCGGCCAGCGGGGTATCGATCGCACGTTCGGCGCCGAAGCGATCGAGCAGTCCCTCGGTGATGCGAAACACGCCGCCGTCGACGCCGACATCCTCACCCAGCACCAGCACGGCGTCATCCTCGTCCATCGCCTCGCGCAACGCCTGGTTGAGCGCCTGCGCCATGGTCAGCTTCGCCATCGGTCAACCCTCCCCGAGTCGGCTCGCCATCTCCTCGCGCTGCTCGCGCAGTATCGGAGGGAGCTCGGCGTAGTTGTGCGCGAAGATGTCGAGCGGCTCATCGAGCGCTTCCATTGCCTGCTCGGTGTCACTCCAGGCCTCATCGATCTGCTCGCTAATCTCGTTCTCCAGTGCCTCCAGTCCGTCCTCGTCGAGGATGCCGCGCTCCTTGAGATAGCGCTGGATGCGCGGCAACGGCTCGCGCCGTTCCCACTCCTGGACCTCCTCCTCGCTGCGGTAGCGCGACGGATCATCGGCGGTGGTGTGCAGCGAGAGGCGGTAGGTGACGCATTCGATCAACGTTGGCCCGCCGCCGTTGCGCGCCCGCTCGACAGCCTCCCGGGCCGCCGCCAGCACCGCCAGCAGATCGTTGCCGTCGACCTGGAGACCGGGCATCCCATAGGCAAGCGCCTTTTGCGCCAGGGTCTTGGAGTGGGTCTGGTCCTCGCGCGGGATCGAGATGGCCCACTGGTTGTTCTGGCAGACGAACAGGGTCGGGGTCTTGAGGACGCTAGCGAAGTTCAGCGCCTCGTGGAAGTCGCCTTCGGAGGTCGCTCCATCGCCGAAGAACACCAGCGCGACGGCGTCGGTGCCGCGGTAACGGGCGGCATAGCCGAGCCCGACCGCATGCGGAATCTGCGTGGCGACTGGGATCGCGATCGGCAGGTCGTGGGCATCCTCGGCGATCGCCGCACCCTCATTGTAGCCGGCGTTGTAGAGCAGCAACGCCTTCAGTGGCGTGCCGCGCCAGATCGATGCGGCGAATTCACGAAACGACGGGACGACCCAATCGTCCTCGCGCAGCGCTGCCACCGTCCCCACTTGCGCCGCCTCTTGGCCGGAGACCGGGGCGAAGGTGCCAATCCGCCCCTGGCGCTGCAGGTTTAGCATCCGTTCGTCGAACCGTCGCGCCAGGAGCATCACCCGGTGCATCCGCGCGAGCTGCTCGTCGGAGACCTCCGGCGCCAGCGCCTCATCGAGGTTGCCATCCTCATCGAGGACCGACAGATACTCAACCTTGCAGTCTAGATCGATCGCTGTTCTCGGCATCGTGTCCTCCAGCCATGACTTTCCAACTGAAACAAGCAGTTCCAGTGCCATTGCCGGGCGATCATTGCCGAGCCCGCTGCTCCAACCATCGCTTGATCACCGGCAGGCCCACCGCATGTCCGCAGCGGTGGTGGATTGCCACCAAACCAGGGTCAGGTGCACCACCCTGTCAGACGCAAAGACAAAACAGACACGCCAGCGTTCTGGCATCGGTCTTGCTGCTTGATTGGGCGACCGTCACTCACCGCTGACCTTCGACGAGGTAAAGGACCGAATGACTGAATTCGATCACCGTTTGGAGAAGATAGGTGCATCTGCCGCGCAACCGGCGCTTGGTGGTCAATGAGGAGCCGGCGGTCGTCGAGCAGGAGTCGAATCTCCGCACCGTCATCGAGGCCGCCTTCTCGGCCATGGAGCGACGCCTCCAATCGGCCGGCGGGACGCGGCGCCGCGATGCGCTCAGACCGGCCAACGATGAGCCGCGCGGGCTCATCGTCCGCCTGTTTCCTGATGAGAGTTACGGCTTTCTGCGCACGCCATACGGTGAGGAGCACTATTTCCATCGCAACAGCGTGCTCCACGACAACTTCACTCGTCTCGCGGTCGGCACCGAGGTGCGCTTCGAGCCCGAGATGGGCGATGCTGGCCCGCAGGCGAACAGTGTTCAGATCGTCAACAAGCCCGGCGCACGCGAGACCGAGGACACCCAGGCTCGGGACGACGTCCCCCCTGGGTGGCAAAATACCGCCAGCTGAGGCGGCATCAAGCGTCCAAGGTCTCTCATGCTGATCCTCCGCCTGATTCCAGAGCCCAGGTCAGTCAAGACCCAGGTCGAAGTCTTCCTTGAATGGATTCTCCAAGCGTAGCCCACCGACGACGCGACCATCTTGCATATCTTCCGAAAGAAGCCGGGTTACGCCTGAGGCCTTGGCCGCTTCGACCAGCATGGCGTCCCAGAAGGAAAAGCGTTCCTCTTCTTTCAGGCGGATGGCTCCGGTCAAGGTACGAGCATCAGCGACGGTGACCGGGAAGAGCTCCATCCAGTCCTGCACCATAGCGGAGGCTTCTTCCGCCGGCATCTTGTGCTTGCGCGTCACCGCGTGGAAGAACTCGGCGAGCGCTTGCAGGGTGAGGACGCAATCCGTGTCGGGCAGTCGATCCATAATCTCCAACGCCTGCTGATGCCGCGTGCCGGCCTCCTTGTCGATGCTGTAGATCAGGATGTTGGTGTCGACACTGAAGCGTTGGAGCTTCATCGATCAGACTGATCGCCTCGATCGCGCTCGTGGAGCGTTTCCCGTTCGACCCGAAGACCGCCGAGCGCATAGCCATGATGCATCCGTTCGCGCAGACGCTCGCGGGCGGCGCGCTGGCCATCAGAAAGGTGCCGTTGAGCCTCGATGGGCATCATGCGGGCAATCGGTTTGCCACGCCGGGTGATGATGATCTCGGTGCCCTCCTCAACACGATCTAGATAACGCGAAAGATGCTGATTGGCTTCACGGATGGAGACGACTTCTTGCACAGGATTACCTTTGTAGGACGTTCTACATCCTTGGAACTTTAGATCGTCCAGGCCGACCCTGCAAGATCCAAATGACCCTGACTGACCTCTGGAACGCAACCGAAGTAACACTTTGCCGGCGCTCGTCTCAACAGACTTGACCCCAACTATCCACCTAAGACTAATAACAAAATTATTACGTCTTAAAAAGATAAGGCCGGCTGCTACCACGCCTCCTGCTCCGCGAGGCTTGAGAGCACGCGCATGGCCGCTCCCAGCTCGGCAGACAGGTCAACTGTGCCCTCCGGCTCCAGCTCCCGGGCGCGCGCCAGCACATCCCGCAGCCGGGTTGAGGCTCCATACAACGCTAACACTCGAGTGAGCACAGCCTCCTGCGGCGAGGATGCCGGGCAGCTCAGTGCCCCGCCCGTTGGCGCGAGCGCTTCCCGATATGCGCTCAGGAATCGACGGCAGATCCGACCACGCCAATCGACGATCGCATCGACCACAGGCCGGCGCTGGACAGCGCTCGACGGGTCGATACAGACCGCCTGCACCGCCTCGTCGGCAACTTCGTGAAACGACCTCAGGACCCGGGCCACATCGGCCAGCGGGCTCTGCTTGTCTGGCTTCGCTTTCGCGACGTGCTTCCAGTCGCCACCAAAATCGATGAAGACGATGTCGTTCTCGACCACCAGCATCCGGCTTAGCGCTAGATCGCCATGAACCCGGATGCGCAATGCATCGCAACCACCGGCACCGGACATCGACCGCAGCAAATCAGCGCGTTGCGCAAGCAGTGCCGTTGCCAACGGTCGTGCTTCCTCGGGCAATGCATCGCGTGAGCGTTCGAGCTGTGCCAGGGTTCGCCCCACGTCTTCGGCGAGCGAAGCGACCAAGGTCGCCTGATCTTCTGCGTCGATCCACTCCGGTGCGAAGGCAGCGCCGGCGTCTTCTCGAGCCAGCGCCCGATGAAGCTCGGCAAGGCGGCGTCCAAGGTTGTCGATCAGGGTCTCGTAGCTGAGGTGGGCCGCATCGGCCTGCCAGCCTTCGATGTGCTCGCCATAGGCATCGCAGAGCCGGGACAGCAGCTCGAGGGTGAAGGTCCGCAGATTGCCCTGGTTGTGGATGTACTCTTCGAGAACCGCCAAGGTGCAGCGGCCTTGCTGCTGATCGCTCTCATAGCTGAGCCAGCCTGCCAGCGCTGGGGTATTGGCGAAGCCGGCAAACTCCTGCAGGTAGTGCCGAATCTGGATGTTGGGGTCAAGCGCAGGTTCGACCGCAGTCGCCTCCTCGCCGGTCGGTGCGCTTCCTGCTGACTCGGCTGAGATCCTGGCGGATGCTGCGGTTGATGCTTCACTTGATGCGCTGGTGGACGCGCTAGTTGGTGTCCGAGGAGCACAAGGCAACAGCTTGAGCATCAATTGATCGCCGAGGGCGGCACTGTGACCGCGATCCTCCGGCGGGACGCGAACCTCAGCCCCGGCACAATCGGCGGTCAAGCGCCGGAAGGCATCGGTGGGCTGCGCCGAAAGCAGACCCTCACCCAAGACCATCCGCGCGCCGCTGCCGATCAGCTCAATCATGGCGTGCACGAAGCGCGGGTCCGCAAGCGCATCGCAGAGCTGACCCGGGGTCGCATGGCGGCGCGCTCGCGCAAGCGTCGTCGCTGCCGGTGGCGCTGCATTGAGCTCGGCGCCATCTTCTTGCCACGGCAGCCAGAGTGGCAAGAGCAACTGCGCTTGGGTGCCATCGGCGAGCTCGACGCTGATCAGGGTCAGGAGCCAGTCGCGCCAGATCTCAATGGCGCTGAGCTGCACGGCAGATAGTGGCGCACCCCCCAGCAGACTCCCCAACTCGTCCCCCAGCACAATCTGAAAACGGTTGTCGAGATAACCAGGAAGCACCCGCTCCTCCAGCAGGCGCAGCGCCCGCCGCGCCGGTTCCGGCCGTTTTGCCCGCTCCGGGCTCAGGCTCTTCCACCCTTCCGGCAACACCAGCGTCGCCAGCCGCGGCGCCGGCAACCGTTCGTCATGCCATGAGGGGGCATCGGCCTCATCCGAGAGCAGAAACCAATAGAAGCCGTGGCCCGCGAGGGTGAGCAGATAGGGCAGCTCGCCGATCGGCGGAAACGGCGTGCGACCGAGCAGCTCGATCGGCACGCGCCCTTGAAACCGCGCCAGATCCAGCTCGACTGGCTGGGCCCCGCGGCTCAGATTGACGACGCAGAGGAGGATCTCGTGCTTGTCTCTTGCGTCGTCCGGAATCGGGTCGGTAGCGGTCGATTCACGCACATAGGCGAGCACCTTACGGTTGCCCGGATGCAGGAACTCGATACTGCCGCGCCCGAAGACCCGATGCGCCTTGCGCACCTCGATGATGCGGCGCATCCAGTTCAGCAATGATGAGGCTGAGCGGGACTGGGCCTCGGCATTGACCGACTGATAGCCATAGACCGCATCCATGATCGGCGGCAGATAGAGGCGCTCCGGATCAGCGCGGGAGAAGCCGGCGTTGCGGTCAGGCGTCCACTGCATGGGGGTGCGCACCGCGTTGCGGTCGCCGAGATAGATGTTGTCGCCCATGCCGAGCTCGTCGCCATAGTAGAGGATCGGCGAGCCCGGCATCGACAAGAGCAGGCTGAACATCAGCCGGATCTTGGTCGGATTGTTGTCGAGCAGCGGTGCAAGCCGTCGACGGATGCCGACATTGACGCGCATGCGCGGGTCCGTCGCATAGGTCTGGTACATGTAATCGCGCTCGCGGTCGCTGACCATCTCCAGGGTCAGCTCGTCGTGATTGCGCAGGAACAGCGCCCACTGACAATCGGCCGGGATGTCGGGGGTCTGCTCCATGATCTCGACGATCGGATGCCGATCCTCCTGGGCCAGCGCCATGTACATGCGCGGCATCAATGGGAAGTGGTAGGCGACGTGGCACTCGTCGCTATCGCCGAAGTAATCGCGCACATCCTCGGGCCATTGATTGGCCTCGGCCAGGAACATCCGGTTCTCATAATGGGCGTCGACCACCGCGCGCATCTGCTTGATGACCGCATGGGTCTCGGGCAGGTTCTCGTTGCTGGTGCCATCGCGCACGCAGAGGTACGGGATCGCATCGAGGCGCAGGCCGTCGACGCCCAGGTCGAGCCAGGCCCGCATCACCCGGATCATCGCCTTCACCACCTGCGGGTTGTTGTGGTTCAGATCGGGTTGATGCGAGAAGAACCGGTGCCAGTAGTACTGTTCTGCCACCGGGTCCCAGGTCCAGTTCGAGGCCTCGCTGTCGGTGAAGATGATGCGGGTCTCGGAGAAGCGGCTGTCGTCGTCGCTCCAGACGTAGAAATTGCGCTTGTTGGAGCCCTTCGGTGCCCGGCGCGCGGCCTGGAACCAGGGATGCTGATCGGAGGTGTGATTGATGATCAGCTCAACGATCACCCGAATGCCACGGCGGTGCGCGGCGCTGATGAAACGACGGACGTCGCGTTTGCTGCCATAGGCCGGGTGGACATTGCGATAGTCGCTGATGTCATATCCATCATCGCGCATCGGCGACGGATAGAACGGCAGCAGCCAGATCGCGTTGACGCCGAGCGCCTGGACGTAATCGAGCTTTTCGGTGAGACCACGGAAATCGCCGGTGCCATCGCCATCGGTATCGAAGAAGGCCTTGACGTGCGTCTGGTAGATGATCGCGTCTTTGTACCAGAGCGGATCAGCGGCGACGGTCTCGAGATCGGGAAGGTCAGGCATAAGGATGCGGGTCGGCCTCTGCGTTGACCCTGCGTTTTGGCCGCAGGCGTTGACGCAGGACTCAATGGGCTCGGCTGAGGGTCATACCGACAGCCTTTGCAATGGTTGGACCAGCCAAGCAAACGCTTGCTCCCTGTTGCCGAGATCTGACCAGGACTAATCCATCCGCCAGCATCCGGCTGCAGCCCGCAGACCCATTGATGCACCCCGCCCACGGTGGAGCCCAAAGCCACCGCAACCCGAATCGTCACGGCAGCCCATCGCAGCCGTCTCGCCTGGTTCATGGCAACCAGACTATGGGGCAAATCCACCAGCATCAGTGCCAGCGGAGCAATGCCGAGCATCGTCGGATGGCACGCGTGCCCGGCCCACCCCCTCGGCGGTAGCACCAAGACTGAGTCCAGTCACAGCGCCTGATAACAGCACCTGATAACAGCACCTGATAACAACACCTGCGCGCGGATCAAAAGCCCCTGTAGCTGGAGTCAGCTGTGATCGGAGTCGACCGACATTCGCCGGGTCAAGCGAATGCCATTGGACTGGCATAGCGCATGCATTTGGCGGCAGTGCGCTAAGGCGAACCTTCAGCAATACCTCAAAGCCAAACAGGAAGCCCGCCATGTCGACCTCGAAACACCGGATGCCCTTCGGCGCGGAATCTCTGTCCGACGGCAGCGTTTGCTTTCGCCTCTGGGCACCGGCGGCCGATCAGGTGGCGCTCCAACTCTTCGATGGTGATGACAAGCAAAGCTTCGGCATGAACAACGCTGGCGACGGCTGGTTCGAGCTGACGACGGCGAATGCCCGCTCAGGGATGCGCTACGCCTTCCGCATCGCCGGCGAGCGCGTCGAAGGCCAGCAGACCGTGCCCGACCCCGCCTCCCGCTTCCAGCCAGCCGACGTCCACGGCCCGAGCGAGATCATCGAGCCCAATGATTTCCGCTGGCCGGACGGCGAGCCCTGGCGTGGACGCCCGTGGGAAGAAGCGGTCTGCTACGAACTGCATCTCGGCACCTTTTCGGCCGAGGGCACCTTTGCTGGCGCGGCCAAGCGACTGGACCAGCTCGCTGATCTCGGCGTCACGGTTGTAGAGCTGATGCCGGTGGCGGCATTTCCCGGTCAGCGCAACTGGGGCTACGACGGCGTGCTGCCGTTTGCGCCAGACGCCAGCTACGGCCGCCCCGAGAACCTCAAGGCCCTGGTGCAAGCCGCCCATGATCGAGGCCTGATGATCCTGCTCGACGTCGTCTACAACCATTTCGGCCCCGAGGGCAACTACCTGCACCTCTACGCCCCACAGTTCTTCAACGAGCGACACCAAACCCCCTGGGGGGCGGCAATCAACTTCGATGGCGCTGACAACCGCAATGTGCGTGACTTCTTCATCCACAACGCGCTGTACTGGCTCGAGGAGTATCGTTTCGACGGCCTACGCCTGGATGCCGTGCATGCGATCGCCGACGACTCCGAGCCAGATATCCTGACCGAGCTGGCCGAGACGGCTCAGGATCAGCTCGGGCACCGACGACTGGTGCACCTGGTGCTTGAGAACGACGGCAACGAGTCCCGCTATCTCAACCGGCGCCCTAATGGCATGGCCTACTGGTACCGGGCGCAATGGAACGACGATTTCCATCATGCCGCCCATGTGCTGATCACCGGCGAGCAAGATGGCTACTACGTCGACTTCGCCGAAGAGCCGGCGCGTCACCTGGCACGCTGTCTCGCCGAGGGCTTCGCCTATCAGGGCGATCCGTCGCCATTCCGCGACGGCGCCCGACGCGGCGAGCCGAGCGCTGGCTTGCCACCAAGCGCCTTCATCAACCTGCTACAGAATCATGATCAGATCGGCAATCGCGCCTTTGGCGAACGCATCGCCACGCTCGCCGTTCCCGAGGCACTGCGCGCGCTCAGCGCGGTGATGTTGCTGGCGCCGTCGCCACCCTTGCTGTTCATGGGGCAGGAATTCATGACCGAGATCCCGTTCCTGTTCTTCTGCGACTTCGGCGACGACCTCGCCGACTCCGTCACCGAGGGACGGCGGCGCGAATTCCAGCGCTTCGAGCGCTTCGCTGATCCGCAGGCACGCAAGGCCATCCCAGACCCAAACGACCCGGCCACCTTCGAGCGCTGCCGGCTCGACTGGGACGCGCTCGAGCGTGACTCCCGCCACCGCGAGTGGTGGCTCTTCCATCAGCAGCTCCTGCGGCTGCGCCAGCACGAGATCGTGCCGCGTCTGGCCGGAGTCGATCTCGGGCAGCGCCGCTTTGAGACCTTCGCCAGCCGTGCCATCCAGGTGCAATGGCGGCTCAATGACGGCGCTGTCTTGACCCTGACGGCGAACCTCAGCGACGCCGAGCGCCGCTATGACGCGCTGCCGCTACCGGCAGCGGGCGACGCCCTGTACCTGGAGCCATCCGGTCTCGGCGACGCACTCGCGCAACAGCAGCTGCCGCCCTGGGCGGTCGCTTGGCACCTGACCTCAGCAGCGGGGCAGCCGGCGCTGCACCCGGGTCCGCGCGATCGACAACAGGCCGGGGCAGACAGCCAGGACGCCGAGGGCTGAGCAATGAGTAGAACACCGGAGTTCGAGCGTCTCTGCGCGCAGTGCGGGATCGCCGCGACCTATGAGGATGTTGAAGGCCATCAGCATCAAGCCGAGGACGGCACTCGACGCGCCCTGTTAAAAGCGCTCGGCGTCAAGGTTGGCGACCCGGCGACAGAGGCGCGGAGTCTCGCATGGACGATCGACCAGGAGTGGCAACAGGTTGTGGCGCCGGTCATCGTGCATCGACAAGGCGATGAGGCGCCAATGCTCGCACTGAGCCTGCCTGAGCAATCGGATCTGGCGAGGGTGCGCCTTGTCTTCACGGGAGAATCAGGCGCCACCGCCGAAGCTGAGCTCGTTTTGAGCAGACTGCCGATCGACGAGCAGCGCGAGATCGATGGCCACCGCTGGCAGCGCCGGACCATCGCGGTGCCGGCGCCAACCGAGATCGGCTATCACCAGCTGAGGATCGATTCGCCAGCCGACCGGGTTCTGGCGCAGACGCGCGTCATCGTTGCCCCGCGTCGCTGCTGGCAGCCTGACGCAGAGGATCGAGGCGCCCAGGCAGGGGATGCGGATCGTGACTGGGGACTCGTCACCCAGCTGCATGCGCTGCGCACCGCGCACAACTGGGGCATCGGTGACTTCACCGATCTCACTCGACTGGTCGAGACGGCGGCAGAAGCCGGTGCTGGTGCTGTCGGCTTGAGCCCGCTGCACGCGCTCTTCCTGACCCAGCCCGAGCGCTGTAATCCCTATGGCCCGTCGAGCCGCCGGTTTCTCAATCCACTGCACATCGACGTCGAAGCCGTCGCCGAGCTGGGCGACTGTGCGGCGGCACGGGAGCTGATCGACGGCGACGAGTTCAAGGCGCTGCTGCGCGCGCTGCGCAGCGCGGCCATGGTCGATCAGGCTGCAGTCACCGACGCCAAGCTGAAGGTGCTCAGACTGCTATTCCAGCAGTTTCGGCAACACCAACCCGCCCCTAAAGGACCCCGCGCGACGGCATTCCAGGCCTTCCGCGATGAGCAGGGCGAGCCGTTGCAGCGCTTCGCGATCTATCAAGCGCTGAGCGAGCATTTCGCGGCTGCGGAGCAAGGCCCGCTGCGCGATCAGCAGTGGCCCGCAGCCTACCAGGACCCAGGTTCCGATGTGGTCGCCGCGTTCGCCCGCGAGCACGCCGAGCGCGTCGACTTCTTCGCCTGGCTGCAATGGCTCGCGCAGATGCAGCTCGAGTCAATCGGCGCCCGCTGCGCTGAGCTCGGCATGGCGCAGGGGCTGGTGCTGGATCTTGCAGTCGGTGCCGCACCAGATGGCGCCGACCATTGGGTCCTACCGGGCCTCTATATCCAAGGCGCCCATGTCGGTGCACCGCCGGATGATTTCAGCCCCAAAGGTCAGAACTGGAATGTCTTAGCTTGGCATCCGAAGGCATTGCGCGCAGCCGGCTACGCGCCGTTCGCAGACGAGCTGCGCGCCAACATGCGCGCCGCGGGCGGCCTGCGCATCGACCATGTGATGGGCCTGATGCGGCTGTTCCTGATCCCGGACGGTGCGCCGCCGACCGCCGGGACCTATCTCAGCTACCGGCTGGATGAGCTGCTCGGCGTGCTCGCGCTCGAGAGTGTGCGCAACCGCTGCCTGATCATCGGCGAGGATCTGGGCACGGTGCCGGCGCGTATCCGCAAGGTGATCCCGGACTGGGGCATCCTCTCCACCCGCGTGCTCTACTTTGAGCGCGCCGACGACGGTGGCTTTCTCGAGCCGCCGGCCTTCGAGCCGAACGCCATGGTCACTGCCGGCACCCATGATCTACCGCCACTGGCCGGCTTCTGGCAGGGCATCGATCTCGAGCAAAGGCGCGAGCTGGGGCTATTCCCAAGCCAGCAGGACTATGACAAGCGCCTGCTGCAGCGCACCCAGGACCGCACCTGGCTGTTTTTGGCGCTGAAGCACCAGGGCCTGCTGAACGACCATGAGGGCGCGGACCCGGTGGACGTGCCCAGTCTCGGCCCCGAGCACTTGCGGGCGATCCATGTCTATCTGGCACGCACGCCCTCGCGGCTGTTACTGATCCAAACCGCGGACCTGCTCGCCGAGACCGAGCAGATCAACCTGCCAGGCAGCGGCGAGCGCTATCCGAACTGGCGCCGTCGCCAACCCCTGCAGCTCGAGCACTGGCTGGAGCAACCCGAGATCCAAGGTCTGCTCGCGGCCGTTCGCGCCGAGCGCGGCAGCTCAGCAACCCGTTTTACCGCCTCGGAGCAGCCCGAGATCGATTCCCAAGCCGGCGCCGCATCAGGCTCCGCTCAGACCGACAATGGCCAGACCCGCTCTTGCCAGAATCAATCTGGCCCGATCAACGCTGACCAGAACAACGCTGACCAGATCCACTCTGGGCAGCCCAACGCTGACCAGACCCACTCTGGGCAGACCAATGCCGCTCAGACTCAGGTTGGTCAGACTCAGAATGGGCGGGCGAACACTGGGCAGCCTTCTAGCGACCAAGCCGGCGCGAAATCGAACAGCGAGACACCGCTGCAAGCGCCGATTCCTCGCGCCACCTATCGTCTACAACTGCACAAGGACTTTGGCTTCGCCGCCGCCACCGAACTCGTGCCTTACCTCGCTGACCTCGGCATCAGCCACTGCTACTTCTCGCCCTACCTCAAGGCCAGGCCCGGCAGCACCCATGGCTATGACGTCGTCGACCACAGCCAGCTCAACCCCGAGCTTGGCAGCCAGGCGGACTATGATCGCCTGTGCGAGACCTTGGCCGCGCACGGCATGGGCCAGATCCTTGACCTGGTGCCCAATCATGTCGGCATCATGGGCAGCGAGAATCCCTGGTGGCTCGACGTGCTCGAGAACGGCCCGGCCTCGGATCATGCCGGCTTCTTCGACATCGACTGGCGACCGCTCAAGCAGGAGCTGCACGACAAGGTCTTGGTGCCGGTGCTCGGCGATCACTACGGCGACCTGCTCGACCAAGGCGAGCTGAAGCTGGTCTTCGCCGACGGTGCCTTCCGGGTTGAGTACTACGAGCACCATTTTCCGATCGATCCGCGCGAGTATCCGCGCATCCTCGCGCCGGGTCTGGCATCACTGCGCGAGCGGCTCAATCCAGATCATCCAGCACGCGAGCGGCTCAAGCCGGGAGATCCGGCAGCTGATCGGACTGTTGATCAAGAAGCTGTTGATCCAGAGCTGGCCAGCTTTGAGAGCCTCATCACCGCCTTCGGCAACCTGCCACCGCGTAGCGCGCGCGATGAAACCGCGATCAGCGAGCGCTATCGCGACAAGGAGCTGCACAAACAGCGCCTCGCCCAGCTGTGTCAGGACAACGCCGACCTGCAGCGCTACATCCAGGACTGCCTGCAAGTCTATAACGGCGCCGACAACTACCCGGCGGACAGCGAGCGACTGCATGCGCTGCTCGAGGCGCAAGCCTACCGCCTCGCTCACTGGCGCGTCGCCGCCGACGAGATCAACTATCGGCGCTTCTTCGATATCAACGATCTCGCCGCTCTGAGGATGGAGAACCTAAAGGCCTTCGAGGCCTCCCATGAGCGGGTGCTGCAGCTGATTGCCGAGGGCCGCGTGCAGGGGCTGCGGATCGACCATCCGGACGGGCTGTTTGATCCGGCCGCCTACTTTCGCCGCCTGCAGCGGCGCGCGGCGGAGGTCCTGCAGCCGCAGCGCCCGCCTTCAGACGCCGATCGCCCGCTGTATCTGGCGGCCGAGAAGATCCTGGTCGGCGACGAGCAGCTGCGCGACGACTGGCCCGTGCACGGCACCACCGGCTACGACTTCGCGACGCTCTGCGATGCCCTCTTCGTCGACAGCGATGGCGAGACCGAGCTTGATCGCTGCTACCAAGCTTTCATCGGTGCCAGCTCAGACTCAGGCTCAGGCTCAGAATCAGACTCAGGAAGACAACAGTATGCCGACGAGGCCTATGCGGCCAAGCGGCTAGTGATGAAAAACCTACTCTCCAGCGAGCTGCACGTACTCGCGAGCGAGGCCGCTCGCATCGCCGAGATGGACCCACATACCCGTGATTACACCCTCGATGCGCTGCGCAGTGCACTGATGGAGGTCGTCGCCTGCTTTCCGGTCTATCGCACCTACATCACCGATCAGGGCGTCTCCACCGCCGATCGCAATCAGGTGCTGAAGGCGGTCGCGGAGGCCCGGCGCCGCAGCCAGATGCCGGATCAGTCGGTGTTTGAATTCGTCCGCGACCTGCTGCTGACCGACATCGCCGCCGGCAAGCCAGCGCCGTACCGGGAGCGCGTGCTGCGCCTGGCGATGAAGCTCCAGCAGTACAGCAGTCCGGTCACCGCCAAGGGCGTCGAAGACACCAGCTTCTATCGCTGGCACCGTCTGAGCTCGCTGAACGAGGTCGGCGGCAACCCTGAGCGCTTCGGGCTCTCGCTCGAAAGCTTCCACCGCGCCAACGAGCGACGCCAGGCCCAATGGCCGCATGCGATGTTGACCGGATCGACCCACGACAGCAAGCGCTCCGAGGATCTGCGCTCGCGTCTGCACGTCCTCTCCGAGCTGCCGCTCGCCTGGCGAGAGCATGTCGAGCGCTGGGCACGACTGAATCGACGCTTTCGCCGCAGCGGCGAGGGCCGAGACCCACTCGGCGCGGATGCGGTGACCTGGCCCGATGCCAACACCGAGTATCTGCTCTATCAGACCTTGCTCGGTGTCTGGCCCTTGCAGACACCCGACGACCGAGGCTGGCAACAGCTTCGCGAGCGCATCCAGGCTTATATGAGCAAGGCGGTCAAGGAGGCCAAGGTCCACACCGCCTGGACCAATGCCGACGCCGATTATGAGGCCACGCTCGAAGCCTTTATCGATGCCGTGCTCGATCGCGAGCGCAGCAGTGCTTTCTTCGAGGATTTCATCCCATTCCAGCAGCGCGTCGCCCAGCTCGGGCTGCTCAACAGCCTCTCTCAAACCCTGCTGCGACTGACCTCGCCGGGACTACCC
>NZ_JAYESN010000036.1:0-45776 GCF_034860625.1 Lamprobacter sp. | reverse complement strand
GTCTATCTGGGCGAAATCCCGACCGTCGAGCCGGACTTCACGCCAGAGCTCTCGACCCTGCTGCAATGGGCCGATGAGGTCGCGCGGCTGAAGGTGATGGCCAACGCCGATACGCCAGAAGATGCCCGCAACGCGCGCAAGTATGGCGCGGTCGGCATCGGTCTGGCGCGCACCGAGCGCATGTTCAATGCCACCGATCGTCTGCCGTTGGTGATCGAGATGATCGTCGCGGAGACCCCAGAAAAGCGCGATGAGGCGCTTGAGGCGTTGCTGCCGCTGCAGCGCCAAGACTTCCGCGAGCTGTTCGAGGTGATGGCACCGAATCCGGTCACCATCCGTCTGCTCGATCCGCCGATCCATGAGTTCCTGCCCGATGAGCACCAGTTGGAGCAAGACCTGGCCGATCTGCGTGCATTGGCGGGCGCGACCCGCGGCATGACCGCCCTGGCCGGCTCGATGGGGCTGTTGCATACGCCCGATAAGGCGCGCGACGAGTTCGATGCGGTGCGCCGGGTGATGGACCCGATGATGGTCGAGGAGGCGATCGCGAAGAAGGAGGCGATGCTGCGCAAGGTGCGCGCGCTGCACGAGACCAACCCGATGCTGGGTCATCGCGGTGTGCGCTTGGGCATCTCCTTCCCGGAGATCTACAAGATGCAGGTGCGCGCGATTCTGGAGGCCGCCGCCGAGTGTGCTCAGGCCGGGATCGATATCCAGCCGCAGATCAAGGTACCGCAGGTCTGCACGGTGCAGGAGCTCAAGCGCGTCAAGGCCTATGTCGATGAGGCCCATGCCGAGGTGCAGGCCAAGCATGGTCAGCCGGTCAAGTTCAAGTTCGGCACCATGATCGAAGTGGTGCGGGCCTGCATGCGTGCCGCCTCGCTGGCCGAGGAGGCCGAGTTCTTCTCGTTTGGCACCAACGATCTGACCCAGGCTGTGTTCTCATTCTCGCGTGAGGATGCGGAGAACAAGTTCCTGCCGCTCTATAACCAGTCCGACGTGCTGCGCGACAATCCGTTCGAGGTGTTGGACGAGGAAGGCGTGGGCAAACTGATGCAGCTCGCGGTGGACTGGGGCCGAGGCGCGCGCAAGGGTCTGCACGTCGGTATCTGTGGTGAGCATGGCGGCCATCCGGCTTCGATTGCGTTCTGCGACCAGGCCGGGCTGGACTATGTCAGCTGTTCGGGGCCGCGGGTTCCGGTGGCGCGATTGGCAGCGGCGCAGGCGGCCTTGAAGCACCGGCCGCAATAGTCGTTGTCCTGTCGCCTGGGCAAGGTGACGTCATCGGTAGCTGGCGGCTGACTGCCGCTAGCGATCGGGCTCGACCGACTTGAGTCGGCGAGCCCTTTTTTTGCGCTGGATCCTGCGACCCGCTGCACTCAAGATGACGGGGCTGGTCTCTGTGATGATCATCGCGACCTTGCGTCTTGCATTTTGCGATGGCGGATGCCAAGCGAACAGAGGCTGGGTCGGGATGTGAGGGTCAGTTTGTGCGGATAAGCTGCGCCTGATCGGGGCGGCTTTCGGGCCGAACTCACGCCTTCTCGAGCGGTAAGCTGATGGCGACGGACTCGTCGACCGCGCTGGGATCGAATGCCAGCTCAAGCAACCGATCGGCGATGAAGGCTGGCGAGCTGAAACCTTCGTTGGCCTTGAGATCGAGAAACTTTTGTACGCGTGGGAATTGCTCTGGCGAGCAGTCGCGGATCAGCGCCTGCATGTCGGTATCGATGATGCCGGGTGCGACGGCGTGCACACGGAGTCCGCTGTCGGCCTCCTCAAGTGCAATTGACTCGCTCATCCGGTCCACGGCGGCCTTTCCCGCGCAGTAGGCGGACCAGCCGGCATAGGCGTTTCGCGCTGCGCCGGAGCTGATGTTCAACAGCACCCCCTCACCGCCGCGTGCATGCAGATGGCGGATGAAGGCGCGGCTGCCGTTGAAGACGCCGACGACATTGACCTGGATGTGGCGGGCGAATTCGGCGGGGTTGTTGTCGCGTAGTGGGCCGATCGGCGCGAGCAGCCCGGCGTTGTTGATCCAGAGATCAATGTGTCCAAACCGATCGACGGCGGCATCGCAGAATTGCTGCATCGCTTCGGCATCAATGACATCGGCGGCAATGCTGAGGATCTTGGCGCCGTCGCCGGCAAGCTCGGGTCGAGTCCGGGCGCAGACCGCAACCCGCAGGCCTTGCTCGAGGAAGCGTTCGGCGAGGCCGGCGCCGAGGCCACGGCTCGCCCCGGTGATCAGGGCAACCTTGTCGGTGAGATCGTTGTTGTTGAGGTGGATCATGGCGGGAGTTTTTATCGTCTCATTCAGTGAGCGCGGGGTTCATTCTCAGTCTCTCAGCGGGGCTCGTCAGCTAGCCAGCCTTGGAGCGCATCGACGAGCGCTTGCGCTTGCGCTCGGCTGGAGATGTTGAACTTGGACTGTTGTCGGTACTCGCCACTCCGCTTCTGGTAGCGACGGATGGTGTAGCGCTCGGGTCCGTAGACCTCCTTGGCCCGATCCCAGTCTTGGTAACGATAGAGGATGGTGGCCCAACTGCCTTTGGACAGGATCACCTTGTCAAGCTCCTTGACCGTCTCAAGGTCTCCCTCTGTGTAGGTGACGGTCAGATCTTCCACCTTTTCGGTCATGCCGGGCTCCTTGTTGTCGGTTCGACGGTTGTTTGTGCTCAGCGCTCAGCCCCATATTGCTCTAACAGGGCTACCAGGGTTGGCTCGTCTTGCTCCTCGGCGATCTGGAGCGTGGTCTTGCCGCTGCTACTAGCCAAGTTAACATTGGCACCTGCGCTGATCAGTTGTTTGGCGAGCTTCAGATTAGCAGCAGCGACGGCTCGGTGCAGGGGGGCATGGCCCTCTGGGTCGGTTGCGTTGAGATCGGCGCCACGGCTTTTCAGCAGTTCGATGCTGTCAGGATCCAGTGCCTGCTCATTAGCTAGATCAAACAGCAGCGCTTGCAGGTCATCCTCGGCGCCGTGCTTCAGTAGCAACTGGGCTGCCTGGGTCTTGCCGTTGGCCAGCGCGACATGCAGTGGCGTGCGGCCGAGCGCATCGCGCGCATCGAGTTTTGCCCCCTGCTTAAGCAGCTCGCGCGCGATCACGACGCGGCCCTGGCTGACCGCGACATGCAATGGATAACGGCCGTCAGGGCCCGCTTGATTGATGTCTGTCTTCCAGAACCGATGCCTCTTGATCTGATCGAGGTCAGCGGAATGCACGGCATGGTACAGGTTGACGGTCGGCCGCGGCGGCTCATCGCAACCGCTCAGCAGACCGATGAGGGCGAGCCCAGTGAGGAGGGTGCGAAGCAGCCATATTGGGCGGCGAAGCAGAGGCGTCGAGCGGTGAAGCAGGGGCATTGGGTAGTGAAGCAGAGGCATCGAGCGGCGAGGCAGCGACATCAGTTGGCCAAGGGGATGCTTAACATGAACGGGGACGCGACGGATGGTAAGCTGCAACTCCAAGATTGGACAAGGCGAGAGGGACCTTGGCGCCGCTTGCATGCCTGCAAGGCCTTGGTGGCTCACTTTGTCCCTCGCTCCCTGCCGAGGCTCCTGGTAGCGTAATCGGGTCATGTTCACAAAGCTCCTATTAACCGCCACCGTCATCTTGGTGGCCTGGCTGGTGGTTCGTGATCGCTGGCGTGCTGGCGATGATGCGCATGCGCGCCTGGGCCACAAGCTCGGCGCCGAGCCGGGCGCCCTGTCCAATCAGCGCTCGACAGCCTTGGGGCCGCTGATGCCGCGGGGCGCGGTCAAGCTCGCCGCCTATGGGCTGGTGATTCTGATGCTGGTTGGCACGGCACTCTATCTGTTTCAGGATTGGCAGCATGCGCGCGAGATCGTTCAGCTGCAGGTCGTGAATGTCTACACAGGCCAGGTTGACCGTTATGAAGCGCAGCGCGGGGATATCTCCCAGCGCAGCTTTGTCACCCTCGATGGGCGAAGGATACAGATCGCCGAGATGGAGCGTCTGATCCAAACTGAGCGCTAGATCTCGATCGAACGCTAGTCTTATTGCGCATTGCGCTCACGCCGGGTTTCAGCCGGGTGCGGCAGAGTGAAAGCGGAAGGCACCGCTTGCCTACGCGCTATGCCCGAGTTCAGCAGGGTGGGCAAGGGTGGAATCCGCCGATTCATGTGTTGCTCATCTGGGCATGGGCGAGGAGGGACCTGGGCCAATATTGAAGGCGATCGAGAGCCGCTGGGCATCGCTGCGGTTGATCTCGACCGAGTGCTCGAGCGCGGGTGCGAAGAGGAGCATGAGGCCTGGCCGTGGTTGCACACGGGTCTGGAATGGCGAGTCATGGAAGAGGATGTCGCCCGAGTCTGCCCGGGCGCTGACGTAATAGACGCCGGATAGCAGTTCGTCATGCTCTTCGTGGCTGTGACGGCTGGTGCTCTGGCCTGACTGCATCGCATTGGCCCAGAAGCCGATGCGCAGTGGCTGATGGGTGGCCATCGGCTCATCCAGCCAATCGGCGCGGCCACTGCTCAATAAGGTGCGCGCTTGCTCGAGCCCAAAGCTGAGCAGATCCGATAGGCCGGGCAGGCGCTCGGCCTTAAGGTAGAGGTTCTCGAAACGACCGCCGATAAAATGTGAGCGGCGCTCAAAGTCGCTGTCGCTCAGTTCAGTGAAGGCCCGCTCGAGTGGGCCGTTGATGGCTTCCGCCTGAGGATACTCGCAGGCGACGATGAGACTGCTCGCTTGCATGTCGGCTTGAGACTCATGCTCATGGCGCTTCGCCATCCGGCGTTGTCACCTCGGAGGATGACAGGACTGCGCGGGTAGCGATCGGTTGCTGTCAGCTTCATTCTGCATCGCCACCTCGGGCGATGACAGGGCTGTGAGGGGGCGCTGTGTTGCCGCACCCCTGGCAGTGGCTGCTAAGCGTCTGGCGTCATCGGCAAGGGGCCGAACAGCCGCTCGTGCTCGCTGCGGGTGCGGGTGACGCAGTCCTCGATGGAGACGCCGAGGAACCAGTTGCCGGTCACGGCGATCTGGCCGCCGGCGAGCGTTGAGTCGAGCGCCTGAATCCGGTCTCCGTGGTCGCGGTGTAGGGACGGCAGGCGGTTGTGGATATGAGCCTTGGCAAGGATATCGTCGACGCCTGCATCGATGGCCTGGCAGGCGGCTTGCTCGCGCTCGGCCTCGCTGAGCTGACCGCCGGGGAAGTGAAAGGCGAACCCGCGGTAGCGGTCGTCGGGCAGGACATCACGGGAGACCGCGGAGAGGAAGGCGCCATCGACGCTGATCAGTCCGGCGATCTCCTCAACCTTGAGTCCTGAGCGCTCAAACACCATCACCAGGGTGTCGATCTCGGCGACGCCAACGCCGGCGATGGCCTTGGCTGCGTCTGGAGCGACCTCGCTGAGCAGCGTCTGCGCCACGTCGGGCGGCACCGCAAGCGTGAGCTGCTTGCAGCTGAGACGGGTGCCGTCTTTGAGATCGATGCAAAGGCTCTGGCCAGCGTTGGCCGCGCTGATCCGGTGCGCCTGGGCGCCGTAGCGGACGTTGAAACCAGGCTGGGAGGCAATGGCGTTAGGGATGTCGGCGAGGCCGCTGGGCATGGTGAAGGCACGCAACACATCCTTGCGGCGGGGCTTCTTGCGGAACAGGGCCTCGGCCGGGAAGTCATCGGCATCCTGACAGACCACGGAGCGGAAGGCGGGCCTGAACAGCTCCTGATAGTTATGGGTGCCCAGCACCTTGCCGTAGTACTCGGCGACGGTCTTGCCTGCCTTCTTGACCCGGAACAGACCAGGGAGTGAGCGGATGAGCTCAAAGAGGTGGAGTGCAGAGAGGATGCTGCTGCGTTTGCCGTTGGACCAGAGCTTGTAGCTCTTTTTCGCCTTAGCCGTGGTCAGCTCGAGCAGGTTGAGCTGCTCCATGATACCGAGCAGATGGCCGTAGCTATTGAAGCAGGTGTGTCCGCCGGCCTCGACCCAGAAGCCATTGAGGGCCTCGAAGCGGCTGCTGTGGATGCAGCCACCAGGACGGTCGCTGGCTTCGAGCAGGAGGGTGTCGACGCCAGCCTGCAGCGAGTAATGCGCGGCAGCCAGTCCGCTGATGCCCCCGCCGATGACGATGTGCGCGTGGTCGGCCATGAATCAGGATTCTCTCTAGAAGCGGTGCAAGTCAGCCGCCTATCTTACGTGAATGCCAAGCCGTTCATCTTCACGAGTTGGCTGTGCGCCGTCGGTCTTGTATTCGTCAAGTCTAGTGGTCATGCCTCGTGGTCAGGGCCTCCTGTTGCGGCGGCTCGATCGGGGCCAGTTCCAGGGCGCTGAGGTCAAGCTTCGGCGGGACCGGTGGTGGAGGGGCGCAGTCTTCCAGGCTGGTGGCTTCGCTGGGGGCGAGCTGTAGATGG
Source organism: Lamprobacter sp. (assembly GCF_034860625.1). NCBI lineage: Bacteria > Pseudomonadati > Pseudomonadota > Gammaproteobacteria > Chromatiales > Chromatiaceae > Lamprobacter > Lamprobacter sp. The sequence continues at coordinate 39,400 of NZ_JAYESN010000036.1, read as the reverse complement.
CTGGTGTCCGGCGGAGCTTGGGGTGGCGGTACTTGCTCGTCGATCAGGGTGCCAGCAGGAAGAAGCTGCATGGCCTGGTTTTCAGCGCCTGCATGGACATCCTGATCCTCCCCTGAAGAGGTTGGCTCAATATCAACCAGCGCGCCCGCGGCAGCGAAGGCGCGCTGATAACGCTCGGCATTCGCTTGATCGAGACTGCGCTTGACCGTTATCGGTTGGCCGCTGAACAACTGATCGAGCTGTGTATGACTCAGCCGGAAGCGCTCTTTGATCGCCTGCTTCGCCTGGCCAGGCGTGATTCCGCCTCGCAGGCGGCCTGAGAAGATGAGCTTGTAGCGCCTCTCTATCATCGACTCAGCCACGCTCGCCCCTTATGCGATTGGCTAAAGTGGCTTGGATAGGGTGAAGGCGCCGCGGATATCGCCGGCTGAATAGCCGCGGGCTTGATCCGCTGGATAGGCTTCGTCGATGGCGGCGGTCAGTTCGGGCATCAGGTCGCTGCCGTGACAGGCCAGGCAGACCTCCTGGGTTGGGATCGCCATCATGTACCGATAGACCTTTTGGCCATCGGTTTCGACCACTTCGGAGTAGCTCATGCCTTCAACCGGTTTGCCAGCAGCCTTGCGTGCCTCGAACTGCTCGAGCGTCTGCTTTTCCCAAGCATCAGGCGCATTTGAGGCATTGCGGGTCTTGAGGCTGGTGCGGCCGATTTCCCAGTCCGAGGTCTCGGAGAGGCTGTTGGCGATGGCCGGGGCCTTGTCTTGGCAAACTGCGACGGCGTTGACTGGGCCGCCAGCCTTCATGGCGCTGACGAGTTCCGTCTTGAGGCTGGAGGCGAACTGCTGGATGAGCGCCTTGGCTTCGTCATTGGCGCCTTGGGTCGTGTCGGCCATGGACAGGGCCGGGACGGCAATGAGTAGGGACGCTGCTGAAATGAGTCTGATCGAACGCATGGTTGCTGTCTCCTAAGACTGTTTGTAATGAAGCAGTTGCTAGATCTGGCCAGCTGGGCCGGTATCCAACCGCGTACATAGGGAGACTATGCCTTAGGAGACAGGTTCAATGCGATGGCAAAGCGCAACCTGCGCCATAGGCTAGGCGCCGCTGCGGCCGGGGACGCTCAGGATCTCGACCTTGACCTTGGTCAGGCCCTTCTTGAGCATCCCAAGCTCAGAGGCGGCGCGTCGGGAGAGATCAATGATGCGGCCCTTGACGAAGGGGCCTCGGTCGTTGACGACGAGGACGACGCTACGCCCAGACTTGGGTTCGGTGACGCGCACGCGTGTGCCGAGTGGCAGCGTTTTGTGGGCTGCGCTGAGTTGATGCTTGTTATAGATCTTGCCGCTGGCCGTCTTATTGCCGTGCAGGCTGTCGTGGTAGTAGGAGGCGACGCCGGTCATGACCTGGCCTGGCTTGGCCGCCATCAGGGGGCTGCTGGCGCTAGCGAGCAAAAACAGGCTGATGAGGAGGAGGTTGAACTTGTTCGTCATCGTGAAAACCGCAAGGTTGAAGATGCGAAGGCGCAAGGCCTTGGCGCATCTGTTGCCAATGGATGACGCAAGTATAAGTGAAAACCCTAACTATGGATATCCCTAACTATGGACATCCCTAGCAAGGGCTTGTCAGCCGATCGATGAATGGCGGCTGGGGTTGAGCCGGTCAGGCGGTCGGGGTCACTCAGGCCGATTGGGTGGGTCGAGGTCGCTGAGCCTGGGGGGGACTTCGCTCTCTGTGGCTTTTGCGCTGGCAAGCAATGCCTCGAGACGAGCGATCTGCTCCTGCTGTCGCGTCGCGATCGCGCTCAGCATCTGCTGAGTAGCGGTCGATGCGACCTGCTCGCGGGCGTTTGCAAAGCAGCTGTGCGCGCAGCGCTCACGCCTGAGCACCAGTCGTAGGAGTTCAGCCCCGCCAATCTGATGATGACAGGCGCTGGGCGCGCGGTCGCCGAAACGCATCGCGAGTAGGTCTGGACAGCGCCAGACCAGTTCCCAAGGAGCTATTCGCGGCAGTTGCTCGGGAGGCTGTAGACCTGGCATCGAGCTTGCCGTGGTCAGCGTGAGCTCGACCACAAGGCCCAGGAGATCGGCAGCGATCTGATTATGGTGGGCTTCGAGGCAGGCCTGCAGCTGCGCATAACGGGCGGCTGAATCGTGGGTGAGCTCGAGGGCGTGCGCGAGGGCTTCGGCGGCGCTGAAGGCGCTGACGTCTAACGGGGCGTTCGACTGGCTGTGCATGGGGGCTAGGCCTCCAACTCTGCTTCGATGGCATGGAGGGCCGCTTGGCGGTCTGGGCGGCTGCTAGCCGTCGAGCCCGTCCTGGTCGCGTCGCGGACAACCTCATGAAGGATGCCGAGGCCAAGGCCGTCATCCTGAACCTGCAGCGCGGGCGAGGGTTCGGCCCTGAGTCCGGCCTTGAGTCCGACTGTGGCTTCGATTCCGGGCTCGCTCAACTGATGAACCGCCTGCTTCCAGCTCGTCTGGTCATCAGGCCGATAGGTGCGGCAGGGGCTCAAGATATGGACGAAGGCAAAGCCAGGGTGAAGAATCGCGCGCGCAATCAGCTCGCTCAGCCCGTGAGGATCGCCACTGAAGCCGCGGGCAATGAAGCTGGCTCCCGACGCCAGCGCGATCGCCGCTGGTCGAAAGGCTGGCATGCCGGTGCCATGAGGCGTGAGGGCGCTCTGAGTCCACTCTGGAGGCGTGGTGGGCGAGGCCTGCCCTTTGGTCATGCCATAGACGGCGTTGTCCATGACGATGTAGCAGAGGTCGAGGTCGCGGCGGCAGGCGTGGAGGAAATGATTGCCGCCAATCGAGAAGCCGTCGCCATCGCCGCTGGCGGCAATGACGCTCAGGTCGGGGCGGGCGGCCTTGAGTCCGGTCGCCAACGGCAGCGCCCGCCCATGCAGGCCATGGAATCCGTAGCAGTCGAGATAAGCGGGCAGACGTGATGAACAGCCGATGCCAGAGATTACCGCGACCTCATGCTTTGGGCGCTCAAGAAAGGCGAGCGCCTTGGTCAATGCCGAGAGCACGCCGAAATGGCCACAGCCTGGGCACCAGATCGGCTTGACGTCGGAGAGGTAGTCGCGCGCGCGCAGACTAGGGATCATTGCTGGAGCCATCAGACGCCTCCTTCCGCCCTTGCGGTGGTGATCGGTTCGGGCCTGTCTTGACCCTTGCTGTGCTCGGGTTGAGCCTGGACATGCGCAGGCGCTTCGAGGAGCGGTTGTAACTGAGCGATGATCTCAGACGGGCGCAGGGGTAGGGGGCCGGGGCGCGCAAAGGACCGGGCGCTGGGCGGGAGTACCCGTTCGGCGTTGAGATAGCGGAAGAGCTGGCCGGTGGCGTTGATCTCGACGACCAAGACCTGGGTGCCCTCAATCGCTGCGCGCAGCTGGACGTGCTGTAACGGGGCGATCAGTCGTAGCCCGATGGTTTGAACGGGTACGCCTTGCGCGCGCAGACGCGTCGCGGCTTCTTGCGTCGCGCCCCAACTCGAGCCCCAGGTGAGGAGGCTGATGGTGCTGTCGGCTGGTCCATCGGCGCGGCCGCGAGGGTCGATCCGCGCCCAGCTATCGCCATAATCATGGGCGGTCAGCTTGTGGATGAGTTTGCTGAGCTGGTCGCGATGGTCGGCCGCGTTGCTCGAGGGCGTTCCCTGTGCGTTGTGCGCGAGTCCGTCAGCGGTGTACTCATAGCCGGGCTCGCCGGGGGAAGGCATCGGCGAGATGCCGTCGGGGCTTGGTGCGTAGCGTGCGAACTCGTTGACTGGCAGGGCGTCATCGGTGGGCGTTAGCGCTGGGGTGTCGCTGGTCCGCTTGCGCCCAAGCACCGGTGGGCAGCGTGGTGGTGGGTCGATGACCGCATGAGTCTGCCCGAGGGCCTGATCAGATAAGAGGATGGCGGCCGTTTGCAGGCGCTCGGCGAGCCGGCTGCCCCATTCGACGCTGTAGGCGCAGTCGCCGACATCCAGTGGTGCGAGCACGAGATGGGGGGCGTCGCCATGGAGTCCGTACAGGGCTTGGTTGAGGTCGGCTTGTTCAGACTTGGTAGGGAGCCCAGTACTGGGCCCGCCGCGGGCAACATCGACGACCAGGATGGGGGTCTCACTGGCCACGGCCAGTCCTATCCCTTCGGTCATCAGGCTGAGTCCGGGGCCCGAGGTGGCGGTCAGCGCGGGAACCCCGCCGAAGCTGGCGCCGACGAGCATGTTGACCGCGGCCAGCTCGTCTTCGGCCTGCAGAAGGGTGCCGCCGGTGCGCTCGAGTCGGGGCGCCAACCATTCCAACATCTCGCTGGCTGGGGTGATCGGATAGGCGGCGACGAAGCCGACCCCAGCGCGAAGCGCGCCAAGCCCAGCCGCAGCATTGCCGCTGAGGCGCCAGCGTTGGAGGGCTGCTTGTGCCTTGCTCGGGTCGGTCTCGGTCTGCGACGGGGCCTCGGTTTGCGGCTGGACCTCGAACTGGGCCGCCGTCGCACGATGACCGGTTGCGATGCAGGCTTTTGCCGCTTCGACGGCAGCTGGGGCCTTTTTGCCGAGTACGCTGTCAGTGGCCTCCGCGAGAGCCGGCAAGGGCAGCGCCATCTCGCTACCTAAGACCCCAACCGCAATCATGTTGGCACGGCCGCCACTGTGCTCGGCAGCATAACGGCCGAAGTCGACTGAGCGTTGCTCGGCACCGCTAGCAGCGATGCCGTTTGGAACCGCACCGGCGTTGCGATCGTGCAAGATCAGGCTGTTCGCATCCAGCGCGAGCTCGTCCTGAAAACGTTCGATGTTGCGCCAATCGAGTGCGGCGAGCAGGTCGACGCGATCGCCAATGTTGGTCACCATGCGGGGGCCGATGCGGAGGATGGCGACCGATTCGCCACCGCGCACCTGAGGCCCGGCCGAGCGCATCATGATGCCGTAACGGCCGCAACGCTGCGCCGCGGCCAAGAGGATGAACCCTGCCGTCAGCGCGCCGCTGCCGCCGGCGCCGCTGATGGCGACGGTGATGGATTCTCGATGATTATTCTGCCAGGACATTCGGATCTCCGCCGGGACATCGACCCGCCAATGCGGCGAGTCGAGCGGGGTCGCGGTGAGCGCCCCTTGGGCTTTAAGGATAGCGGATGGAATGCCGAGCGTCGGAATGAAGCCAAGGCAAGCTGATCAGGCGAACTCTGCTGGCGGTCTCTGAGTCTCCTTGTGTCAGCTTCCCGCCAACATGGCTGCGGTTTGTGGGGCTTAGGTGCAGCTGGGTTTGTTGTGCATCTGCGACTTCTGGCCCTTGCTGCAACCATAAGACGGTGACTCCCAGTTCCTCTTGCTACCCCGGGCCAGAGGATGTGCTAGCAACGCAAAATCAATCACTAGACCCCACTGACTCAAGCGCTTAGCGCAAAGCGAGCGCTGAAAGCATGAAAATGGTTCTCAATGTGGCTGTTGTCTTTATCCCAGCGTTGCAAAAAGCTGACAGCTGAGCTAGTCTAGAGTAGCCCCCAATCCGTAGCGGGGCGAGCGTTTGTTCAAAGCGGGTCCAGCCATTGACTGTGCGATTGACGATCAAGTCAATGCTAGGCTGCTCTTCACTTGCGGGTAAAATATCATGTCTACGCAAACCACATCCGGCATCCGAACGTCCAGAGGCTGGGCTGCATTCTGGGGTGCCACCGGATTCATACTGGCCGGCGCGGCCCAAGGCGAAAGTTATGAGTTCCTATTCGATTTTAATCAGGGGCAAGGCTTTGGAGAAGTGAGTCTTGACGGGCCCGCTAATGCCACATATGTGAGGCTTTCCGAGGCTGCAAACTTTCTAGCAAGTTTTGAGTATGAAGGGGTGACTTGGACGACCACGACTTACAGCGCTAGATACCCCGATACGATTGGCCTTAATCAAGCCAACGACGGCACTTGGTTTTGGGATGATAGCGGCGGTAGCAGTGGCGAACAAGAAGTCATCTCATTCTCTGAAAGCGGGAATCTGTTGTCATTCGATGAGGGCGATTTGGGAAGCAGGGTGTTTCGTGTTAATGGTGACCCAGCAGGCGAGTATGTTGCCACCAGAGGGTCAGTACCAACCATCAATCCTGTTGAAGTGCTCGAACGCATTGCGTTTACCTCAAATACCGCATCGACCGCCAAGGTCATCGGTACAGCCTGTCCCCAGGTTGCAGGATCTGGTACACAGTTTAGCAACGACTGCACCACGCTGGTTGTCGCGGCTGCGTCTCAGGTTCCAGAGCTTGAGAGTGAGTCAGCAGTGGCTCTGAGTGCCGTGACTGCTGAGCAAGCCACTGTTCCACTATCCTCCTCGCGCTCCAGTTTGAGTACTCAACTCCAAAACTTATCCTCGCGCCTTGCTGCCTTGCGGAGTGGTGCTACCGGCTTATCGATTCAGGGCTTGTCTGCTGCGAACGCTTCTGACGAGTTTTTTGTCTACGGAGGTGGTGCAGCTAGCGCTGATGGTGACAATACCCTGATATTTGGAGATGAGCGGATTGGTGTCTTTATTAACGGCACCTATAGCTCTGGAGATAAAGACGAAACCACGAACGAAGATGGCTTCAACTTTAACAGTTGGGGCTTTACAGCGGGCATTGACTACCGGTTTACGCAAGACTTCGTTGTCGGATTGGCGATTGGCTATGGCGAGAACGATACCAGTATCGACAATAGCGGCGGTAGTCTCGATACGAGTACCTTTAGTACCAGCCTCTATGGTACCTATTTTGTTAATGAGCAGCTTTATGTAGATGGCATTGTCACTTATAGCAGCAATGACTACGACCAAAAGCGAAACATCAACTATGCGATCGCAAATACGCCAGTACGGCAGGTCGCTAAGGCTGATTACGATGGCTCCCAGTGGTCTGCGGCTCTTGGTGGCGGTTATCAACTCTCAAGTGGCCCTTGGAGCTATGGTCCAACAGTGCGGCTTGAATATATCAGCGCATCCGTCGATGGTTATACCGAGAAGATGTCAAACCCCGGCCTAGCCGGCGGTGGATGGGCAGCGCGACTGAATGATCTCGACCAGGAGTCTTTTACCTCGTCGATCGGCTTTGATGTGGCCAGGTCGGTCAGTATGGATTGGGGGGTCTTGTCTCCACAGCTCAACCTGAGCTGGGTACATGAATTCAAGGATGACGCCCTAAGCATCAACGGCGTTTTTGTTGAAGATCCAAATCGTAATCGCTTTGGTGTTGCAAGCGATCGGCCTGATAGCGACTACTTCAATGGTCGTTTGGCTGTTGCTGCTCAATTGGCTGGCGGGACAAGCGCCTTCGTTTACTACAACAAGGTCTTTGGATATAAAGATCTTGACGTTGATACCTTCGGTGCTGGCGTCCGCATGGCCTTTTAGGCTAGCCTGCAGCGCAGAGGCCACTAAAGTGGCCTCTTTTTCAATGATAGAGTAACAGCCATGCAATTGATTGCTGCGAATAGTAAGCAGATTCCTTGCTTTCTAGCTACGAAATTAAAGCCAGCTCGCCTCAGGCTCTCAATTTCATGGAACGAGCATCGAAAGCCGATTTTCGGTATCGACCAGAGAACGTTGCTGCTCGCGCAGAGTCAGCTCTAATTTTCCCATCTGGGCCGATTTTTTTCCTGATTTTGAGCTGGTGGCAGAACTTGCTTCTCGTAGCTCCTCTGCTTTGCGTACTTCTTTCACAGCATGAATCTGCCTGTTAATCTGCTCAGCTTCGCTTGCTGCTTCGCGTTTTAGGCTGGTGGCAACGCGCTCAATCGCTTGCTTGTTGGCGGGGGGTGCAGAGGCTGTAGTTGTTTGGGTGGCTGGTACGGATGATGCGCTTCTAGCTTTCGCCGTTTGCAACTGCGACCGGAGCGAGGAGACCACCTGATTGCGGACCGCTAACTCGCGCTGGTAGGCGGCTCGCTCGGCCTTTAAGCGAGACTCGAACATCAGGTTGTCTTCAGCCACGCCTGTGGCTTTCCGGTACCAGTTGAGTGCTGCGGCCTTGTCTTGGGTGACGCCAAGACCGCGCTCGTAGAGCGTTCCGAGATTGGTTTGGGCTGGCTGATGCCCAGCCTGTGCCGCTTTGCGATACCAACTGGCGGCGGCAGCGTAGTCTGGCTTAGGCAAGCCAAGGCCTTTTTCGTAGATTTCGCCAACATAGGTTTGAGCCACCGGATCACCACTCTCGGCCTTAGGTAGCAGGGTCTGTAGGGCACTGCGGTAGTCTGAACGATCATAAAGGACGAATTCGCCGCCACGGATACCGCAGTCAGTTTTCGTCGTCTTGATGTAGCGTCTCGGCGCCATGTAGGTCATTTTGGTACCAAGCTGGCGTACCTGACTGGGGAGCAAACAATCGACCAGCATGAGATCATCAAGGTTTCCGCTGGCATTGGTGGGTATCTGGACCGGTGCGCTAGGGTTGGAGACACAGGCGGTGGTGACACCCATCGAGACCAGGATTGAGAGCGCTAACCGCAAGCCGATTGGCTGTATGCTGAACATGGATGCGAATACCTCGAAGTGCCTTAATTCATGAGTCTAGTATAGTGGCCCTTTTGCGCTTGGGGAACAGACGGCGCGAATCGATGCGGATGCTTGGACTGCTGCTCGTGGTCCACATAGCGCTTATCTTAGTCGGCTGTGCGAGCACTCCTGAGACATTCAGGCACCGCGCAGAGGCCTTGGGGCTCGTCTCTGGCTGGGAGTATGCCGATGGGTTTCGCCTTGCAACTTTTCGCAATCGTGCCAGCATGCCCGGTGGGGTTCTGCACCTGTACCTAGACGGTGATGGCAGGCCTTGGCGTTCGCGCAACCAGGTGGCTCGCAATCCAACCCCCCAAAATGCGCTGGTTCTTGGTCTGCTTGCTCGAGATCCCGCCCCAGCCCTGTATCTGGGCCGGCCTTGCTATCAGGGTGAACAGGAGGCAGAGGGTTGTGAGCCTTGGCTTTGGACTTTCGGTCGGTATTCGGAACGGGTGATCTCGGCGATGGCGACCGCGCTAGAACAGCTGATTGAGGCAGAATCGATTGACCGAGTCACCCTGATCGGATACAGCGGTGGTGGTGTCATTGCCTGGCATCTCGCACAACGGATACCAGAGGTCGAACGACTGGTCACGATTGCGGCGAATCTGGATCTTCGCGCCTGGACTCGGCTGCATGGCTACTCACCGCTTGCTGGCTCGCTCGATCCTGCTGCTGGCCCCCCGATGCGAGAGCCTGTGCAGCAACTCCATCTTGTCGGTCGTTCCGACCAGAATGTCCCTGCAACGTTGACCGAGCCACTGGAGCAGCGATTCGGCCCGTCCTTTCAACGCCGGCTGATCGCAGCAGGCCATGCTGACGGCTGGCTCGAGCGTTGGCCTGATCTACTTGGTTGGGTTTGGTGAGGCGATCTTTTCCAGCAACCGGGGCGCCTCACCTTGAATGAAGAGCCAAAGTAGCGCTCCGTTTCCAGCGCAGCGTTCAAACAAGGCCTCATAAAGGCCGATCTCGCGTGGCCAGGGGTAGGCATAGATGAGATCGAAGTCAGTGCAGGAGCGGTTAAACGCAGCATAGGGGTCGCGCTCGGTGCTGGGCTTCCAAATGGTCGCGCCGTAGGTGCCGACGACTTGGAAGTGCCCTGTTACTTGTGGTGGAACAAAACTGCCCTGGGCAAACCTGGGGCCTCGGTCTGTCGGCGGAAATGTCTTTTGTGCTTCCTTGACCAGCGTCGCATCGGCTTCAATGCCAATCGCCTCTAGACCATTCAACGCGGCAAGCGCGGTGAGGAGCCCAACGCCGCTGCCCCACTCGCAGAAGCGCTTGCCGCGTAAGCGATATTGTGATTTCAAGGTGCGGAGAATGCCGCAAAAAGCGATCGGGTCTGATGGCTGGAGTAATCGGGTCAGTTGTGGCTGCTGACGTTCGATGCGGGCGACTGCTCGGCGCGCCCTATCAACCAGCATGCGCTCCTGAGGGGTTAGCCCGATTTCGCAGCCAGTGGATGGTATCTTGATGTGAACGAGCGGCATGCCGTCTTTGAACTCAGGGCTTTACAATCTCTTTGGCGACGCGAAAACCAACGAAACTGTAGCGAGATTCCGGGTAGTTTCGGTTGCGATAAGCGGCACGCAGCACCTCGGGGCCGCTGTTCCATGCGCCCCCGCGCAGGCTGATCGGGTCGCGCGAGTCGATAGACGCGCAGCTTGATTCTGCGCCGACGTAACGATGCTTGTAAGATGAACAGGTCCACTCTGAAAGATTTCCCAACATATCGAATAGCCCCCATGGGTTCGGCGTGAAGATACCAACCGGTGCAGCCCATTCGTGGCCGTCATTGCAGGGAAAGCCGTCATTCCACTCATGCCCTGCATCAGCAACATTGGCATATTCACAGGCGCTCGCGTCGATGGCTTCTCCCCAGAAGCGACTGCTTAGGGTCCCAGCACGTGCCGCGTATTCCCATTCCGCCTCAGTCGGCAGTCGATAGCCTCCACCGGTCTGTTCATTGAGCCAATGGATATAGGCCTCAGCATCATTGCGGCTGACGCAGCTGACGGGAAGATCGCCGCGCGAAGATTGGTATTTATTCGGTTGACGCCAGGTCGCCCAAGGATGGTAGGCCCAGCTATCCCCAGGACTGTCGAGATCAAGCGTGAAACAGCCTGGCGCCCCGCCAACCGCCTTTTCAGCGTCGGTTTCGTAGCCGGTTTCAGTGGCGAAGCGCTGAAAGTCAGCGACGGTGGTTTCTCGCAGTGCGAGCTCGAAAGGCTCAAGGCAGATCTGTGTCTGTTCTTCATCAGGCTCTCTTGTCGGCTCGCTTGGCGGACTGCCAATCTGGAAACAGCCTTCAGGAACGGCGATGGTTCTTGGGGTCAGTGTCAGTTGGCGTGTTAACTGGGCGCGCCGTTCGCCCAGGTTGGCGTCGGATGCATCAATCGCTTCCAGTGTAGTAATGATCATCGCGGCGGTGTCAACGTCACCCTGTTGCAGACGCGCATCGAAGCGCTCGCTGAGGCGGCTACGGATCTGCCTTAATTGGCCAAGCGCTTGTCTATTTGAGCTGTCCGATTCAAGCAGGGTCTGATAACAACGGGCTGCTTCTGCGAATGCCAAGACTTCGGCCTTGGCGTCAGCCGGTTCTGCGAATGCGGATGCACAGTCATTGAGTTGCTGCTCGAGTCTTGCTTGTTCTTGTCGAGCTTGATCAACAAGCGCGCCAAGTGAAGCGAGGTTGACATGATCTGGTGCGAGGGCGAGCCCTTGCTGGATGATTTGAAATGCGGCATCGAGATGGCCTTCCCGATAGAGCCCAGAGGCTTGCCTCAGAAATTCGTCGAGCTGGTCTGGCTTGCGTTTTTTTTGGCGGACCAAGATTTCGCTTTTCAGAGCGGCGAGGGCGGAACTTTGGGGGTCGCGTTGCAAGGCGCGTTCGGCGAGCGACAGTGCATCATCGAGCTGATCCTCGTCTAGATGTACGCGAATCTGTTGCTCGGCTTGCTGCGTGCGTCTCTTGGACTCGACCTCGGCGTTGAGCATTTCGCGGAAAGTGAAGAGACCTAGGTGGTCTGGTTGCATGGCAAGGCCTTGGTCTGCAAGACTGAGCGCTTCTTGCAGACGCCCTTCCGCGAGCACCTGACGCGCCTGGTCAAAGAACTTCTCGGCACGATTGTGACGCTGTTCATCAAGAATGCGTTGGTGTATGGCCTGAATCTCAGGATTGTTCGGCACGAGTTGCAAAGCTTGCTCAATCATGGCGATGGCTTCTTGAAATTGGCCATTGGCCGTTGCCTCCTCGGCCCTGTCAGCGAGCTGTGAGGCGCTACGGAGTAACTGCGCGTTGACCGTTTTTCTGAGGTCGACAAGCTCTGGATGTTCCGGAGCGCTGTCAAGCCCCTTGTCGATGAGTTCGAGGGCACGCGGCAAAAGGTCATCGGCAATGAGCTGCTTTGCCTGCTCGATAAACTGGGCGAGCGTCTTCTCCTCTTCAAGCGCAGCCTCGATGCGCCTCGCTAAGGCTTGAGCGCTGCTGTTGTCTGGCTGGATTTGAAGCGCGTCTTCAATCAGGCGCATGCCTTCGCTGAGGTTCCCTTGGCTCAGTGCTTGCTCGGCTTGTTGCTTGAGTGCGGCCAACTTTTCTGCGTCCTTTTGCTGACGCCGTTGCGCCAGCTGTTCGCGCAGTTTGAGCAAGCCGGGGTGATCTTCGACGCGCTCAAGACCGGCTGTAATGAGGGCTTCGGCCTCCTCGAGATCGTCCGCCTCAAGCAGGGCTGTGGCCTTGCGTTGATCGTCTTGGGCTCTCAGCTGGTCTTCGGCGTGAGCTTGTAAGGCTTCGAGTCTGGGGTCACCCGGGAACTGGCTGAGGGCCAAGCGCAGCACCTGGAGGCTTTCCTGAAATTCGCCTTCAGAGAGGTGTTCAGAGGCGAGCACTTCGTAGTTTTTGGCTCCTGGAGGGCGGGGACCCACTGCTTCGGGCAGCTCAAACGGCTGAGGGCTAGGAGTGTCGCGGCTATTGGCGAGATACCAACCGAGGACACCAATGAGGGCTGCAGTGACGCCAATGCCAGCGAGCATGGGGAGACGCGATCGTCCGTGGGGTTGGGTTTGATGGTTGCCAGTCTGCTGAAGGTCGGTACGCTCAGCCTTGTGCGGGGGCGTGCCAATCAGACGAGTCGCATCTGCGCGTGGCTCGGTCTCGATGCGGCCATCGGCCTTTAGGCTATTGAGAGCGCTGATGAGCTCTTGTGCGCTGCCAAAGCGTTCCTCAGGGCGCTTTGCAAGGAGCTTCTCGAGGATCGGCTGATAGCGCTTGAGCGACCCTTCCAGCACTGGGATAGGGGCGGAACAGTGCTTCATAGCCAGGCTAACGACGTCGTTAGCCTGGTAGGGCAGCTCTTTGGTGAGCATCTCGTAGAAGGCGACGCCCAAGCTGTACAAATCTGAACGGGCGTCGACCGGCTTACTCTGACTCTGCTCCGGGCTCATATACCGGGGGCTGCCGATGATCATGCCGAAGTTGGTGACCTGCGTCATGTCGGCGCCAGCACCTGCGGCACGTGCGATCCCAAAATCGGTCAGGACAGGGGTTCCGTCGGCGCGGAAAAGGACATTCTGAGGCTTGATGTCGCGATGGATGACGCCGTGATCGTGCGCGACAGCGAGGGCTTCGGCGATGCCGCAGGTGATCTCGACCGCGCGCTCTGGGGACATGCCCTTGAGGATAGCGTCGGAGAGCGTGCCGTTGGGCAGGTGCTCCATCGAGAAATAATGGTAGCCATCGACGATGTCGAAATCGTAGATGGTGACGATCTTGGGGTGCTGCAGCTGGGCGATGATTCGCCCTTCCTTGATGAAACGGGCGGTGAAGTCATCGCCGGTGTTGGGCAACGGCTGCATGACCTTGAGCGCGACCTTGCGTCCCAAGCGTTCTTGCTTAGCGAGATAAACCGTGGCCATGCCGCCACGGCCGAGCTCTCGAATAATGGTGTAGCCAGGTATTTCCATCATGCAGCCGTTACGGCTTCGGCACCTGGCGACCTAGCCCAGGCGATGGTTGCATCCTTAAGTGGCGGTTGATAGGAGCGGCGCAGCACGCCGGTTGCTCGGCGATGTAGGACGTTTAGTGGAGCGCTCAATGCTGGCGCATGCGTCGAAGCGTTGTGTCACCGGCATCTTGCAGTCGTGCATCGACGACAATCATGGCGACATTGTCTGCGCAATGTCGACTCAGCGCCAACTCGAGCAGTTGCTTGCAGTTTTCATGGCAGCTACCCTTCGCCAAAACAGCGGCAATCTCTTGTTCATCCAGCTCTTTGGTGATGCCGTCTGTGCAGAGCAAGTATTTGTCTTGATCGTAAAGATCGTAGACGACGGCATCAAGCTCCAACATCTGCGTCCGCCCGACCGCGCGCAGGATGATGTTTGCTTCGGGATGATGCAGCGCGTCTTGCGCGCTCAGCAGACCGCGCTCGACCAATTCCTCCACCTGGCTATGATCGCGTGTGAGCCTGGAGAGACGCCCCTGTCGAAAGCCGTACACGCGGCTGTCGCCAGCCCATAGGCAGATGCAGTGATTGGTATCAGCCACCATCACCGCCACGGTGCTCGCAATCAGCGCATCCGGTCCTAACTCGTGGGCGCGTTGAAGCAGTTGTTGATTGACCCCGATAATGCCCTGCCGGATGGCCTCGACCAGCCCCTCGGGGTGAGCGCTAGTCGCGACCTCTGCAATCGCCGAGACTACCGCCTGGCTTGCCGCTTCGCCTTGCTGATGGCCGCCAACGCCATCTGCAACTGCCCAAACACCCCGTTCGGGAAGGTCGATGAGGGCGTCCTGATTGACTGAGCGAACACGGCCGGGATGTGTTGTGCTCGCCGACTGAAAGACGAAACCATTGGCTTCTGGCATCGCGGGGGCTCCGATCAGTGGGCTGAAACTCGTGCTCTAGGCGACGACGCGCTATGCACAGGGGTTGTTGGCTCGGTCGGGACCGAATCATCTGAGAGTAATCGAGCAAAGCCGGTATCCATTGGCAATCCGCGGTAAAGCCGTGCGCCCGCTGTCACCAGGTTTGATCCATGACTCCACCAGAGCGACACTGGCTCACCTAGCAGCCGAGTTGCGAGCAAGCCAGCGAGATGACGCGATATCGCACCCATCTCTAAGTCAGCCTCCATCTGGATGCCAATGCCTTCATCCCTCTCGATCAACGCGCTTGATGGAGCCGTAGCGCCCAGGTTGACCGAGAGTGACTCAGATGCACTGGCGATACGTTCGGCTAGGACATCGGCTGAGATGCCGTCTCCCTCAAGCGTCTCAAGGAGGGCCGCTTCTATCCTGTCTAGCCAGGACTCGGCAGCATAAGCTGCACTGAAGAGGCCAGTACCTGCGGGTGTTTGGTGAATGACCGTGATCGGGAAGTAGCGTCCGACGCGGTCAACGCTGGGCATCATGGCGCCAATCAAGAGGCGATTTCCCGCTAAGCCAGGGCTGAGCACAAATCGCCAAATCGGGGCGCTGAGATAAGCATCGAGCCAATGCTCACCGAGCGCTGTTCGGCTGAACAACATGCCCTGCTGCAGCCAGGGGTCCCAGATTTGGTAAACCTCATTCGGGAATCTGCGGCGAACGAAGTCACCGTTCCTCATCAGCTTGCCGTAGAACCCGGTCGTTGGAGTTTGCGATGCCACTAGAGTGTTTCCGGGCACTTAAACTGGGTGGTTGCCGCAAGTCCAAACGGACTCAACGCACTGAAGGCCTGGATCTCGAATGATTGACGCGCGCCATTCACAGTGAAGGTCTGGCGAAATCGGTCGACGCCGTTGTGCCGCGAGCCCGGATTGACCATACGAAAAAATGCCCACTGACCGCTGTAGTGTTGCTCGAAGCGTTCGCCCTCACTAGCTCGGCGCTGAGGTTCTAGGACAGGGCGCTGGGCGTCTATAGCGAACATATCCTCAGGCGGCTGAGTGGGTTTGAGGGTGACTGCCAGGCTGACCTGGTTTGAGATCGTGGTGCCTGGCCAAGCACCGTCAACTGGCGATGGTCGCGGCGGGCTGAACGCGAAGGTTTGGCCACCAAAGCTGATGCTAAATTGTTCAGTGTTCGGATCGAGGCGACTTGGAATCAGTGAGAAGCGAACGCTGGGGAGTTTGCCTCCTTCCGGGAAGAAGGCCTCCCTGATCACACTGGCCCGCTGAAACTCGACCAGCGATGCATCAGAGACGCCAAAGTTTTTTTTTGCGGTTTGACGCCAGCGCCAGGTTTCGTCGTTGGTATTGACAAAGGCTGACAGGTGTTCGGAAAAAAAAAGGTTAAGGATACCATCCTCTGCGAACAGCTTGCCAAAATCGTAGACACTGATATCCCGTGTTGCCCTGGGGTTGAAAGGATAACGATTTGTCGTGAGCTGCTTGCAAATCGGCGCCACCGAGGAGCGGTAGATCTCGTTGATTTGTTGACCGGCGTTGCCGAGCGCAACGGATTGCGCGCCAGAGACGATTTGCCGAATCCACCGGCGTACTGGCTCCGGGAGGCGTGCAGCTTCCGTACGCAGTTCGTGAAAGATGTCCGGCTGACCCGATGCGCCGAATGTGCTAAAGGGGTTTTCCGAGAGTCCACTTGCCGGTTCAATCGCTGACAGTCGACTATAGAGGTCGGTCAGGTTGCGCTGCAGATCGGCCACACTGATACCCGAGCTGCTGCCGCCTGAAACAAGCTGAGTCAGTTGCGAGAAGTGGTGTTCAACCCGTTTGGGTGGAAAATCAGCTGCGTCGGCTAATCCACTACGGCTAGCCTCGCCGACAATACGTGACAGATAATAGTTTTGCCGACGGAGGGCTTCAAGAGCGAGTTCAGCGGCGGGTTCCGAACCTTTTGGTAACCTAGCTAGCTCGGTGTTGCTGTGCAGGGTATCGAGAACCCGTTTGAGTGGCGAATCTGGCCGAATCAATTGGCCTGTAACGGCGATAGCCTGTTTTAAGTCTGGAAATGAGCGAATATTGAGTTGACCTAAGAAATTATCCCAGCGACGAATATATTCATCGATATAGAAGCCGAGCACTGACTCCTCAATATGATTGAGCTGGCCGGCAATAATCGGGGATTCTTCTGCGCCATAGACCCAGGCTTCGTCTCTAAGTCGCCCGATGATGAGCAGGCTCTGCGGTTGAAAGAGTTGGTAAAAGCCACGGTATGTGAATAAGGCCGGGATTTCGAGCGCGGTTGGATCAACGCTTGAAATGTTGAAAACAGTATCGGCGTTTCGACCCGCGATATCTTGAAAGCTCAAAGGGCTTGCGTCTCGCACCGCAGGTGCAAACTTCAACCGCCCGTAGACAAGCTCGGCAAGGGGTTGCTGCTCGAGCTTTTCCCGCACCTGCTTGACAAGCCTGCGATTGGGATCAATTGGCTCCACACCATAGTCCAAGAGCGCGGCGAGATGTTCCTCAAGACGCGCCCGTAAACGTGATTCTCGTGGAAATTGTTTTGCCCAGTCAGCAGCAGCCCAAGCTGTCATGAGTGAGTCATCCATCCGTTCTGGATTCACGAGCATCAAATACAGCTTGAGCAATTCGAAGCTTAAAGAGGCGTCGTCGCTTGAGCTTGCGAGTTGCTCTTCGAGTTGAGAGGCGATCCCAGGCACGAGCATGGCATTAAGCGCACGCGCGTATGCATCACGCGTTGCAGCGGCGACCCCTGAGCCTTGATAGAGACCAAGGCGCATTGCGAAAGGTGGCGAATCCGTAGTCTCCTCAACGTGGTCGAGAATCGCCCTAAGTGCATTCAGTCTGGGCAGGATCTCTGAATATTGGGTGGCAGACTCTATGGGTTCAGCATTGATGTCTTGGAATTGCTCAAGGCGGGCCTCGAGGTCTGCAGTAAAGGCCTTGTTAGCGGTAAAGCTCATCGCCCATAAAGAACCTGCCGCGACTGTCAGCAGTACAACGGCGACATAGGCGCCGCGTTGCATCCAGGTTCTTAAGCGCTCGGCTTTGCGGTCGGAGCCTGCGAGCAGACTCTCTCGGAAGATCACCTTACGCAGCAGGTTGGTGATGAAGTAGCTCTTGCCGGCTGACCTTGCAGAGGCGGCTACCGATCGGTCGAGACCGAACGCGGCGGCCATTGATCCCATGATGCGATCAATCGGCGTTCCTTCTTGGGTGCCACTCGATAGGTACACGCCTCTCAGCATGACCGGGCGTTCAAACCTCGAGCCTTGAAAGACATCGGCAACGAAGCGTTGGAGTGGCTCTTTGAGTGAGGCAACCTGTTGTGGAAAGGCCAGGATCATGGCCCGACGTTGATAGTCACGCTCGGAAATGAGCCTGAGGTTGAGCCGATTGTTCAGGCGTTGCAGCAGTAAGTCGAATTCTTCGCCGAAGCGTTCGGCGTATTGTCCGGGCTGCAGTTCCAAGGGAAAGGTCATCCCCCAGACTTGAAGACGTTCTTCACGGCCGAGATCATCAAAGTACTGGCTAAAGCCGGCAACCAGATCGGCCTTGGTCAACAGCAGGTAGATGGGTATAGAGATACCGACGCGCTCGGACAGCTCCTGAAGCCGCTTGCGGATCGCGCGACAGTGAGACGCCATGGTGGCTTCATCGAGGGTGATCAGGTCCGAGACGCTAAACGAGATCAAGGCGCCGTTGATCGGACGACGACGGCGGTAGCGCTTGAGTAGATCGAGGAATCGAAGCCAAGCGGCGTGGTCGGTCTCGGGCTCACTATCTTGCGTGGTGTAGCGCCCTGCGGTATCGATCAGGACCGCTTCGTTCGAGATCCACCAGTCGCAGTTGCGTGTCCCACCGATGCCGCCGATGCTGTGCTGGCCGAGTTCATTGGCGAGCGGGAAGTCGATGCCGGAGTTGGCAAGGGCCGTGGTCTTGCCGCAGCCCGGTGGGCCGATGATGATGTACCAAGGCAGGTCGTAAAGGCTGGCAACCTTGCCGTCGGTCCTGTTTTTTGGCTGCCGCAGCAGCTTGATGGCCTCTTCGAAGCGATCCTTGAGGATTTGCTCTTCTTCGGCTCGAGCCTGTTCGGCCTGCGATGGCACACTGGCTCCCTCAGCTCCGGCTTCGGTGCCCATTGCATCGAGCAGATTGCGTTCAGCGCGGCGTTTATTCAGCTGGCGCAGCAGGATCAGTCCAAGGCCCAGGACCAAGAGGATGAGGATGGTGACCAGGCGGGCGCTCGCCGATTCCAAGACGTGATAGTCGGCGAACGCGATAAAGGGACCGAGCAGCCAGATGACGAGGCCGAGGGCAAGGAAGCCGATGGCGGCCAACACCCAGCGGTTGGTCAGCAGGCGAAAGAACCATCTCACAGTCTTGCTCCAGTTAGTCTGATGTGTCTAAAACGCATCTATAGCTGCTCTTGCTCGTAGACGTAGATCTCAACGCGTCGATTGAGCGCACGATTCGCCTTGGTGTCGTTGGGTGCGACGGGCTCGGTATCGGCACGGCCTTCTGGCGCCATCCGCTCCGGGTTGTCTAGGTGGCGGCCCAACTCCGTCATGACATTGACGGCGCGCATACGCGACAGCTCCCAATTAGACGGGAAGCGCGCCGTTTTGATGGGAATGTTGTCGCTGTGGCCAACGATGACGATACGGCCAGGAACGTCATTGATCGCTTTGCTGATCCGCTCCAAGATCGGCAGAAACTGGTCTTCAACGTCGGCGCTGCCAGAGCGGAACAGCGTGTCGGACTTGATGCGCACCATCGACCGCATGCCGTCTTGCTCAACACTGAGCAAATCGGAGTTGATCTCGCTCTTGAGGTTTTCGGCGAGGCGCAGTTTCGGCTGCGGGGGCAGAACAACCTCCGGCACCACGACCTCAGCAACCGGTTCTGGCAGGTTGCTCTGGACGATGCTGAGGCGGTCCCGGCCGATGACTGAGAGGTGATCGAAGACTGGATAGGCGGCACCGCTAATCGCGAACCGAAATGAGAGATAGATGCTGACAAGCAGGGCGCCAGCGATGGCAGCCAAGACCCAGAGCGGGAGGTAGTTGGAGACAGCCCGCCCCGTGGTCTCGACACCGCGCCAGTGTGGCGAGAGATCACGGTCAACGTCGCCACGCTGCCCTCGAATCACCTGATAGAGGTCGTCGATGACCTCGTCGAGTCGCGCACGGCCACGCTCGAGCACGTGGAACTTGCCTTGAAAACCGAGCATTAGGCAAACGAAGAGCAGCTCAAGCAATGCTAGGTTTCGGCCCGGCTGCTGTTTTGCCCGATCCAGGATGACGAAGAAGCGGTCGCCGCCCCAGGTCTCGTTGAAGAAGGTGCTCAGCAGGCTGTCTTCCTGCCATTTGCTTTGACTACCCCAGGGCGTGTTGAGGACCGCTTCGTCGACAAAGGTGGAGAGGGCGTAGCGCGCATCGGATAATAGTTCGCCGTCGTGGCCCAGTGCGCGTGCGCGATGGTCGAAGGCGGTCAATTCGGAGACGAATTCATCACGTAGGCCATAAACATCGTTCTGGGTGGCCGTATTGCGGATCGCGGAGGCACGGAACAGCAGTGGAGAGGATGCCGCAATCAGCGGGTTGATCTCCGTGGATTCAGCGATTTCCCCACTGACCCTCGCGGTATTGCCGTGTGCTGGCGCGATGGACCTGCGGTGCTCAAACTCCTGCGAAGGCAGGCTGCCAGCATCAGCAGGAGGGCGAAAGCCAGGGCGTGGGCGCACGATGGTCTTCGAGGGATCATCGGAAAAGCCGCCGTGGCTTGAATCTTGGTTGGACATGAGCCTTTACTCTTTGATTGCCCAGAACTCCATATCGATGGACGGAAATTCGCCACTGACATGGATGGCGAAGCCACCGGAATTGTGAAGCTGCTTCCAGAACTCACTGCTGCGGTCAAGCTCGAAGTAGACAGCACCGCTGCGAAAGGGAAGCTGGCGAGGTGCGACCGGGAGTGGGTTCAGTAAGATGCCGGGTAAGGCGAGGTTGACCAGATCGCGGATCTTTTCAACGGGGCCAATCTTGACTTGTGTCGGGAAGATGCGCCGTATCTCTTCGACCGACATGTCGGCCTTGACGATCAAGCAGAAGCTGGCCTCCGTGAGCAGGCGACGATCGAAAACCGCAGCCACCCGAACGCCGAATTTGCGCAACTGTAGCGGAATTTGGATCGCGTTGCGGTCGAGGACCATGCTGAGGGCTTGACGCAGCTCGCGCATCACCGGCTCGAAGCTGGCTTGCAGATGATCGTGTTGATACTCCGGGAATCCGATCGGGCGCTTCTCCTGACGCGTGAAGGTGGCGAATTCGCCGGCCATGGCGATCAAGTCGCGGTAAAGATCAAGGGGATGCAGCTGGTCGAGGGCGCGATAATGGCCAAGCAAGGGTAGATAGCGATTGACGACCATCAGAAGCAAAAAGTCTGTGATTTCAGCATTGCCCCCGCGTGAAGCCTCGGCGACACGCCCTGAGAGGGCCTCGCAACGATGGCGGAGCAGGCGTTCAAGCTCATCGGTGAAGGACTGCAGGCGCGTGGATGCAGCGCAGTGAATGACGTTGGGGATGAAATCCTCGTCGAGAATGATTTGGCGATTGTTGCGACGCTCGATGATCCTAGCGCAGGCAATGCAAGCGTAATCACCGCGCTCGTCATCGCTCGTCAACAGCCTCAAATTGAGTCCTGAGACGCGCACCATTGCGGGTTGGCTCTCGGCGGCGGTGATGTCGCGCAGCTCGATCTCGTGGGCGTGCTGGCGCGTGGGCATGAGCGCGCCCTCGTGGGCGAGCTCGGTGACGTTTTCCTTGCGCACCGCGAGCCCGAGGTACAGCACCTGGTTGGTGGTGTTCTCTGGAATATCCAGCGCCGGCGGTGGCGGGTCGTGGGCCGGGATGTCGAACGGTGTACCGTCGGGCAGAATCCCCTTGGCCGCAGCGATGGCGATCTTGCCGGCGCTGAGTTGCTCGCCATCGAGGCGCAGGCTGACGAGCCCCCAGCCAAAGGGAGTGAGCGGGCTAGAACGATTCTCGATAAGGCGCTCGGTGTAGCGCTGTTGCTGCTGGAAGTGCTGAGGACGGAGAAACATGCCTTCCGACCAAACGACGCGGCTGTACCATGACATGAGCTTGAGTACTCCCCCTCGGAAACCGTTGTTATGCGTCTTCGCCGCTGCCGGACATTAGGCGACGAATCTGAGCCTCATAGGCGCGCACGAAATCTTCGCCGAAAATCCCCTGGAAGTCGTCTCCAGCGTTCGCTTTAAAGTCGGCATGGTAATCGCGGTAGTAGGCCCATTGCTTATCCGAAAGCAATCCAGCGCGGCGTTTACCGGACGCCTTGCGCGCGACTTCGATCGTCTCTGGCTCGAATTTGGCGATGAGGCAATCGAAAGCCGCGCGCATGCCGGCGATCACGGCAAGTTGGTGTTGCTTAATATCGGTGAGTGCTTCGCCAAACGAGGCCTCGGGGGCCATGAAGCCCGGTCGCTTATCAACGAAGAGCTGGGCCAGCGCCTGTTGGGCATCGATGCAGAATTTCAACGGGTTGTTTTCGGCGGTTTGGACGATGGTCTGCGATAGTCTGAACTCGCCTTTGAGTGTGGAGCGGGTCTTGAGCACCTCCATGAGTCCGTCGGTCAGTATCCGCACCAAACGCCCCGTCTGGCGTAACTCGCGCTCGGCCTCCTCCGGCGAGAGTGTCGGCGCTTGCAGACCCAGGCCCTCGAAGTAGGCTTCGAGCAGGGGCGGGGTGGGCGCTGTTGACCTGTTGGCGAGGGTTTCGGACGATGGCCCGAGGGCCGGCTGCTCGGGGACTGGCTCTGGCTCTGGCATGACCTGGCGAGCAGCGGGACCTGGTTGGACTTGCGTTGCTTGACGCGCCATAGTCTCGGGCGGTGTCTGGCAAGCCAAGGCCTCGGGTGGTTCTGAGTGGCCTGGAGGTTGCGGGGGATCTTCTGTCTGTGGCGGTATCGGCCGCGTTTGTAAAGGCTCCTGGCGCCGCGCCATCGGTGGCGGCGGCAGTTGTGTCTGATGAATAGGGTTGGCAGGAGATCCTGGCGGTTGTTCGTCTAAGCTTTGGCCAGCGTCAACCCTTGGTTCCGGCAGGGTCGCGCGTGCGGGTACCGGCGCTGGGTCCGGAATGCTCTGCTGGTCGTCGAGGGCAGCGGTATGGCCGTCAGATGCCCCTTCAGATGGATCATCATCGAGCTTCCACCAGTCATCCGGCAGGATGTCATCCGGCGCTTCGCTCCTGTCATCGGTTGGAATCAGTTCTGGCGAAGCATTAGGGGGGTGGAAGTTGATCGCATCAGGCGCCAGATGATCGCTCTGTACCCCACTCCAGTGCTCGCTCGGCGGCGGCTGCGTCGATTCAGGGTAATGTTGAGCTGCCCAAGGATCGTCATCAGAGCCAAGCGCTGGGGACTGACTGAACGCGTTCTGAGGTGGGTTTTCAGTCGGCGGGGCGTAGGGTTTGGCGACAAACTCAGGAGCCTGTGTTGGCGGTTGCGGCGGCTGCGTCCAAGTTGAAGCCGTGGGGGCCGAGTCTTCCTCAATCTCGACCCGGACCTCATAGTCGCCGATCGCGAGCAGGTCGCCGTGCTGCAACTCGGTGAGCTGCCCCGGCGGAATCGGGCTGTCCTGGCCGTTGAGGAAGGTGCCGTTGGAGCTGGTATCTTCGAGGTAATAACCGCCTTGCTCGTAGAGGATGCGCGCGTGATGGCCGGAAACGATCCGTTCGGGATCGGGCAAGACCCAGTCGTTGTCTCGCGCACGCCCGATGGTTCCGCCACGAAGGCGAAACCAGGCCACAGCGCCTTCCCCGAGACTGGGGCCTTGAACGCTCGATACACTCAGTTTTAGCTGCATCGGGATACTGGAGTCGGTGCTAAGATTCTGAACACTAGTATAAGCCCCTGCTCAGTATTTTCGCATCAGCAGCGCGAGCACTTTGACCGCTAGGAACTTGATCCGAACGTTTGGCAAGATGCTTGATGCCGAAGACCGGTTGCGTAAGACGCAGGGAAGAGGCTTGTTACCAATTGATATGTTAGCCGAACTCGAACTTCGGCTAGGGGCTGGGTAAAGGCTTGCAATCGAGCAATGGTGCGGGAGAGCGTCCTCTCAACCAGGGGGTCCGCGCGCGGGATCAATGCCCGCGAGATCGTCGATCAACTCCAGCGGCATGGAGGTCAGCGCCCTGATCCAGTAGCGCCCGCAGGCGCACCTGCTCTGTAATGACGGCGAGGGCCCCTGGTGTCAATTCAGCAGCGGGTGGAAAGCGCAGAGATTAGGGGGGATTGGTTGCGGATCTACTGTTGGAATTGCTAGACGATCAAGCTAAGATGGAATCGGATATCTACTTTACCCCAAGATACTTGCTAGCGAAGGAAGCTTAATGAGCAATCTTCCTCTCTCGGCGCTTCTTACCCCTGTTTCAGCCGATGCACCGGCCGGCGAGGATCTGGAATACGACCCGCAGTTCGTGGCCCTCGAAGAGGCGATGCGCAGCGAGCCGGAGCAGCAATTCGGCGAGACCATCGTCGCTGCGACTGAGGAGGACTGGCAGAGCGTCAAAAAACTCGCCCTGGAGCTGCTGCCGCGGTCGAAGGATCTGCGCGTGGTGGTCTATCTGGTGCAGGCATTGACCCATCAAGAAGGGCTAGCCGGAATGCAACAGGGGCTGGCGCTGTTGCGGGCGATGCTGGAGCAGTTCTGGGACAGTCTCCATCCACAGCTCGATCCGGATGATGATCTCGATCCCACTGCGCGGGTGAATATCATCGCCTCGCTGTGCGATGCTACGCGCATGCTCCGGGCTGTGGAAACCGCACCCATGTTGCAAGTCCCTGGTCTAGGGAAGATCACCTTGCGTGATCTGCGCATCGCCCGCGGGGAGTTCGCACCCCCCGAAGACGAAGACGAGGTGTTCAAGCTCGATTCGATCGAAGCGGCCGCGCGTGACATGGACGCCGAGGCCCTGAACGCGGTCTCCGAGCAGGTCGCAACCGCACTGCAAGACATCACTGCGATCGAGCAAGGGTTGACCGAGAAGGTCGGGGTCGCTCAGGCCGTCAGTCTGGCGTCTCTCAGTGACATCCTTTCGGACATCGATCATTTTCTGCGCGCCCAACTCGCCGGGGGCGAGGCTGATCATGTCGACTCAGCCAATGCGTCATTCGATGATGTCTCGGGCGACGCGGCGCCGCAGGGGGCTTCGGCTAAACGGCTTAGCGGCGAAATTACCTCGACCGCCGATGTGACTACGGCGCTCGACAAGATTATCACCTATTATAAGCGTCACGAACCCTCCAGTCCGGTACCTTTGCTGCTCGAGCGCGCTAAGCGCCTCGTGTCCCAGGATTTCATGGAAATTCTGCGCGATATCGCTCCCGATGCACTGTCTCAGGCTGAAACCGTGACTGGCGCCAAGGCGCCGGACGCAGACGGCGAACACTATTGATAATCAATGGATGATCAACCGCTTCGTTGCTTCCACTCAGAATCAGGTAACTCAGCATGGCGAAAGCAAGCAGCCAGAAATTCATCGCTCGCAATCGTGCACCGCGCGTCCAGATCGAGTACGACGTCGAAATCTATGGATCGGAAAAGAAGGTCCAGCTTCCCTTCGTCATGGGGGTGATGTCGGATCTCTCCGGCAAGCCAACCGAGCCCTTGCCTCCGGTTGCCGACCGTAAATTTCTCGAGATCGATATCGATAACTTTGATGATCGACTCAAGGCGATGAAGCCAAGGGCGGCCTTCACGGTCCCGAATGTCTTGTCTGGCGAAGGTAACCTGTCGGTCGATATCACCTTCGAGGATATGGACGATTTTTCGCCCGCAGCCGTGGCCCAAAAGGTCGACGCGCTCCGCACCTTGCTCGATGCGCGTACCCAGCTCAGTAATCTGCTGACTTATATGGACGGCAAGACCGGGGCCGAGGAGCGCATCACCGAACTGCTCTCGGACCCGGCACTATTGCGCGCGCTTGCATCGGCTCCGAAACCTAAGGACGACAAGTCCGGCGAATAATGGTATCAGCAGTTCAAGTGTTTCACTAGCAAGTCGAAGCGGAGAGCCTAGAAGATGGCAGAAGCCGAACAACAATCCCAAGCAGAAGCTGTACAGGAAACCGCTGATCTCTCCGATTTCGGGGAGCTTCTGGCGCGCGACTTCAAGCCGAAAACCGATGAGGCGCGCGAGGCTGTACAGCAGGCTGTCAAAACCCTGGCCGAGCAGGCGCTGGAGAACACTAATCTCGTCTCGGATGATGCGCTCGATTCGATCGAGCGTTTGATTGCCGCTATCGATGCCAAACTGAGTGAGCAGTTAAACCTCATCATGCACCATGAGGATTTCCAGCAACTCGAGAGTGCCTGGCGCGGTTTACACTATCTGGTGACAAATACCGAAACCGACGAGATGCTCAAGATTCGAGTGATGAACATCTCGAAGAAGGATCTGCATAAGACCTTAAAGAAATATAAAGGTACGGCCTGGGATCAAAGCCCTGTCTTCAAGCAGATCTACGAACAGGAATATGGGCAGTTCGGTGGCGAGCCCTACGGCTGCCTGGTCGGTGATTACTTCTTTGATCATTCTCCACCAGATGTTGATCTGCTGCGTGGCATCGCCCAGATCAGCGCAGCATCGCATTGTCCGTTCATCGCCGGTGCTTCGCCGACAGTGATGCAGATGGAGAGTTGGCAGGAGCTGAGCAATCCACGTGATTTGACCAAGATCTTCACGACGGCGGAATATGCTTCCTGGCGTTCATTGCGCGAGTCCGAGGATTCTCGCTATCTCGGTCTGGCGATGCCTCGCTTTCTCGCTCGCCTGCCGTACGGGACCACGACCGATCCGGTGGAGGAATTCGATTTCGAGGAGGATACCGCCAGCGCCGACAGCAGTAAGTACGTTTGGGCAAATTCAGCCTATGCGATGGCGGTGAATATCAATCGCTCATTCAAGCTCTACGGCTGGTGCAGTCGTATTCGTGGCATCGAATCTGGTGGCGCGGTCGAGGAACTGCCGACCCATACCTTCCCAACCGATGATGGCGGCATGGATATGAAATGCCCGACCGAGATTGCCATCAGCGATCGGCGGGAAGGTGAGCTCGCAAAGAACGGCTTTATGCCGCTGGTGCATAAGAAAAACGCCGACTTCGCGGCATTCATTGGTGCGCAATCGCTGCAGAAACCAATCGAATACGAAGATCCGGATGCGACGGCGAATGCCAATCTTGCAGCGCGTCTGCCCTATCTGTTCGCCACCTGCCGTTTCGCGCATTACCTGAAATGTATCGTCCGGGACAAGATCGGTTCATTCAAGGAACGTGACGATATGCAACGCTGGCTCAGCGATTGGATCGTCCAATATGTGGATGGCGATCCTGAGCACTCGACGGAAGAGACGAAATCCAGAAAACCGCTTGCGGATGCGCAAGTCGAGGTCAAAGAGGTCGAGGGTAATCCCGGCTATTATACCTCGAAGTTTTTCCTGAGACCGCACTACCAGCTCGAGGGGTTGACAGTTTCGCTGCGATTGGTATCGAAGCTGCCTTCCGTCAAGGCTGCGTAGCGGTGTGATTTTCCGGATCAAACAGCGCAGTTTCCGAGGCCGTTGATTCCGGATGGGTTGCAACCCGTCAGGGTTGCATATGTTCAATGAGTTGCTAAATCGGCGAGGGCACGAAAATGGCTGTTGACTTCTTCTTGAAGCTTGGCGATATCAAGGGCGAATCCACCGACCATCAATACAAGGATTGGATCGAAGTACTTGCCTGGAGTTGGGGCATGTCCCAGTCAGGCACCATGCACACTGGTACCGGTGGTGGTACCGGCAAGGTCAATGTTCAGGACTTTAGCGTGACTAAATTTGTGGATAAATCCACACCGAACATCATGCAGAAGTGCTGCACCGGTAAGCACTATGATGAAATCACTTTCATTGCGCGCAAGGCCGGTGATAAACCGATCGATTATGTCAAATTGACGATGAAGGAAGTGATCGTCACCTCGGCGAACACCGGTGGCAGCGGCGGCGAGGAGCAAGTGACCGAGAATGTCACATTCAACTTCGCTCATTACAAGTACGAGTATACGCCACAAAGCGAGTCGGGCGCTAAGAGTGGCGCGATCACTCAAACCTTCGATATTCGGCGCAATACCGAATAACCTTGGCAGAGCCCTTCTATTCAGCGATTGGCCCTGCCGGCGACGCGCTGGTCGGGCCAACCTTATCGTCAGGCAACGACCGTTCGACGTTTCGAGGCTCCTATGGAATGGCTCGATAATCAGTCTCTTGCGGAGGTGTTGCAGTCAGCTCAGGGCGACGTCAAGCGCGCTCCGGCCGATCCCAAACCTCGCATCTTCCTTTTTCAATTACTCTGTGTACTTGGGAGTTGGGAACGTGCGCTGACACAGCTCCAGGTCATCGGGGAATTGGACGCTGCATCGCTGCCCATGGTCCACACCTACCGTGCAGCGATCACTGCCGAGGAGGTCCGGCGTGCGGTGTTCGCGGGCCGCATCCAGCCCCTGATTCTTGGGCGACCCGAGCGCTGGATCGCCCTGGCATTAGAGTCGCTGCGGCTCCAAGCCGAAGCACAATGGTCGCAGGCGCGTTCTCTGCGCGAGGAAGCATTTGAGCTCGCCCCGGCGAACCCTGGGCGGCTGCAAGCCGAGCACGATACCGACTTTGAATGGCTCGCCGATGCGGACCCTCGACTCGGTCCGATCACCGAGGCAGTGATTGATGGCAAGTATTATTGGGTGCCTTTTGCTCATATTGCTACTGTCACCATCGAGGCACCTGCTGATCTTCGCGATCTGGTCTGGACACCTGCCCACTTCCGTTGGCGCAATGAGGGGGAATCGTTCGGCCTTATACCGACGCGTTATCCAGGTTCGGAGTCGCATACGGACGATCGTATCAAGCGATCGGCACTGACCGACTGGTTGGCGATTGGGGAAGATGACTTCATTGGCAGTGGCCAACGGCTATTCGTGACGGAAGCGGATGAGATTTCAATACTCGATCTCCGTTCCGTTGACTTCACGCTAGAAACGCCTTGAAGAGTCACTTCTCCTCATGCCGGAATTATCCCTACAGGAGCGGTTGCAACCCTCACTTCTTGATCGCCTTGCGGACGACAATCCAGGGGAAAGGACGGAACCACCGTCGAACCGATTCCTGAGCGTGCAGCAGTTGCGACGCTTTGTGCAGCGCGATATCGGTTGGTTATTCAATGCCGCCGATCTGCAGACGATGGTCGAGGGGTATACCGAGGTTGAACGCTCGGTGCTCAACTTTGGGATTCCCGATCTGGCTGGTTTCACTGTGTCTTCGCTGGATGTGGGGGCGCTCGAAAACGCCATTCGAACGGCCCTAGAGCGCTATGAGCCGCGCCTGATCCGCCAGAGTATCCGGCTGCGCGCTGAGGTCGATCAAGACTCGATGAGTCATAATACGCTGATCTTACATATCGCCTGTGAGCTGTGGGCGACGCCCGTGCCGGTCGAGATGGTCCTGCGTACCGCGCTCGATTTCGAGAGCGGTAAGGTCTCGGTCACCGAGGTGGTAGGCCGGAGCAGTCTCTGATGGATGCGAGATTCCTTGATCTCTACAACCGCGAGCTGCGTTATATCAGGGAAATGAGCGGTGAATTCGCCGCGCAGTTTCCAAAGGTTGCGTCTCGCCTTGGCTTGGATAGCTTTGAGTGCGCCGATCCCTACGTCGAGCGGTTGCTTGAAGGGTTTGCTTTTCTTGCCGCCCGTGTCGGCTTGAAACTCGAGGCCGAGTTTCCCCAGTTCACACGCCATCTCATCGAGGTGGTCTATCCGCATTTCTTGGCACCCACTCCATCCATGGCCGTGGTCGAGTTCATCCCTGATGCCACCGAGGGCTCTCTGAGCGAAGGCTTTCAGGTGCCAAGCGGGACTCAACTTCGCAGCGTTCTCAGAAAAGGCGAAACCACACCTTGTACCTATACGACGGGGCATGACCTGACCCTCTGGCCATTGCAGGTCGAGCGCGCTGAGTACATCGGCTCAGCAAGTCTGCTGCCGGAGGTGACCGTTCCCGGACAAGGTGCACCGCGAGCCGGAGTTCGGCTGCGTTTATCGATGGCGGGCCATGGCAAGATCTCTGACCTTGCGCTCGATGAATTAGATGTGCATCTTGCGGGGCAGGATGCACTGCCAATGCGATTATACGAGTATCTAGCCGCGAGAACAGTCGGTGTTGCGGCGCGCCCAGCGACATCGACAAAGAAATCGGATTGGCTGGTGTCGGAACAGTCCAAACTGAAACCCCTCGGATTCTCGCCAACGCAAGCATTGTTACCGGTCGAGGCCCGCGCCTTTGATGGCTATCGGCTTCTGCACGAATATTTCTCCTTTCCACAGCGGTTCATGTTCCTGCGTGTGAGCGGGCTGAAGCGGCTCATCAGACGCACAACGGACAAAGCGATCGATCTCGTGTTTCTCTTCGACCGGGCCGATCCGGCGCTTGAGCAAGGCGTCTCCGGCTCGATGTTTCGCCTCAACGCGACTCCCCTGGTCAACCTGTTTCCGAAACGCATGGATCGCATTCACCTCAACAATGCGGACAGGGAATTCCATCTCGTGGCCGAGCGCACGCGACCGATGGACTTTGAGGTCTTCGCGGTCAATACCGTGAATGGCTATGGGCGCGCGAAGGATGCCGAGCGTGAATTCCTGCCTTTTTACTCGGCTAGGCATCGCACGTTTCATGCCCAACCTAATGCCTATTTCAGCCTGAGACGGGAGCAGCGTTTGCTGTCGTCGCGGCGCCAACAGCGTAATATCGGGCCGCGCTCAAGTTACATTGGTTCAGAAGCGTTCATCTCGCTGGTTGATCCCAATAGCGCTCCTTTTTCGTCGGATCTGAAGCAACTCGGCGTCGAAGCGCTCTGTACCAATCGGGATCTTCCTCTGTTGCTGTCGTTGGGCTCAGGCTCGACAGATTTTACCTGGGACTTTAGTGGTCCGGTAGAAGCCACACGCTGTATCGCCGGCCCAAGTCGACCGCGCCCTTCGCCATTGGCAGGAGAGCAGCATTGGCGGCTGATCAGCCATCTCTCGCTGAATTATCTGTCGCTGAACGATACTGAGGGCGGCTCTGGCACACAGGCATTCCAAGAATTACTCGGCCTCTATGCCTTCCTCAACGAAGCTCAGATCCGCAAGGAGATCGAGGGTATTCGTGATCTCCAGACCAAGCCGATCCATCGACGTGTCTCGCACCCTCAGGGCAGCACGTTCGTGCGTGGCTTGGAGGTCAGTCTCCTGTTCGATGAAACCTTGTTCGAGGGCACGGGTTGTTTCTTGCTTGGAACGGTCTTGGAACAGTTTTTGAGCCGTCATGTCGCGATCAATTCTTTTACCGAAACAGTGATCAAGACCATCGAGCGTGGTGAGATCATGCGGTGGCCAAGACGCGTTGGGCGTCGCCAGATCCTATGAATAAAGACGCGCCTGATACCTCGATCTACAGCCTGGATTTTTTTCAGGCATTGCGTTCAATCGAGTGTCAGCACCCCGATCATCCGCGCCTTGGAACCTCATGGACACCACGCAAGGAGCCGATTCGGATTGGTCAAGATTGTTCAATGGCCTTTAGGCCTTCCAGCATTACCTCGTTGAGCGAAGCCAGCGCTGATACACCAGCTCGGCTTGGCATCGCATTCCTCGGTCTTCTCGGCCCCAATGGCCCGCTTCCGTTGCATTTGACCGATCATGCGCTGGAGCGTCAACGGCGCTATAAGGACGAAACCTTTCTGCGCTTCTTGAATCTCTTCGAGCATCGCTTCCTGACCTT
Source organism: Lamprobacter sp. (assembly GCF_034860625.1). Taxonomy (NCBI): domain Bacteria; kingdom Pseudomonadati; phylum Pseudomonadota; class Gammaproteobacteria; order Chromatiales; family Chromatiaceae; genus Lamprobacter; species Lamprobacter sp. The sequence continues at coordinate 8,143 of NZ_JAYESN010000036.1, read as the reverse complement.
TTTCTATCGTGCATGGTCAGGCTCCCAGCCGGCGGTCAGCCATGATCGTCCCGAGGAAGACCGGTTTGGTGACTACGTTGCCTCCCTCATGGGGCTTGGCTTCAAGTCATTGCGCAATCGCGATGACATGCAGGACAGTGCGAAATTGCATTTCGCCGGTCTGATGCTTGATGGCTGCAAGCACCCCGAGGGTTTGGTCGCTATTCTCCAAGGTTATTTGGGTGTGACGGCGAGCGTGATCGAACTGGTCGGAGAATGGTTGCAGATCGCGATTGATGAACAGTGCCAACTCGGCGCCTCGGTCACAACCGGCCTGGTCGGTGAGAATGCCATGATCGGCTCCTCGGTATTCGAGTGTCAGCACAGGTTCCGTATTCAGCTTGGACCATTGAACATTAACCAATTCGAGGCTTTTTTGCCAGGTCAGCCGAGCATGGATGCCTTGCGCGCGGTCGTCAGAAATTATGTTGGCGATCAATATCGTTGGGATGTCCAGTTACTGCTCAAGAAGGATGAGATCCCACAAACTGTTCTTGGTGGACATCAGGCTCGGCTCGGCTGGACGACCTGGCTTGGGCACTGGATGCGGCAACAAGATGCCGATGATGTGATCCTCGATCCCTAAGCTGTCAGTGGATTTACACGCGGAATGATTCAGTTTCTACTTGAATTTACTTAATTGAATCGTTCAAAAATTTCTGTCGGGAGTATCGATCATGTCCGAAATCAGTCGGTCCGCACTGTTTTCAAAACTGAATTCTCTGGCTTTCAAGAGCATCGAAAGCGCAACTGCTTTCTGTAAGCTGCGTGGAAATCCTTATGTCGAGCTTGTGCATTGGTTTCACCAAATGTTGCAGATGCAAGACTCGGACCTGCATCGCATCATTACGGCCTATGAGATCAATCAGGCACACCTGGCCAAGGATCTGACCGCGGCCCTGGATCGCTTGCCGCGAGGTGCCACCTCGATCTCGGATCTGTCCTCGCATGTCGAGGAAGCGGTCGAGCGCGGTTGGGTCTATGCGACCCTGATGTTCAAGGACGCGCAGGTGCGCACAGGCTATTTGATCGTCGGCATCCTGAAGACGCCCGGCTTGCGCAATGCCTTGCCGGCGATGTCCCAGGAGTTCAACAAGGTCAAGTTGGATGATCTCTGCGAACGCTTTGCAACCCTGGTCGACGGCTCCCCGGAGGATCAGCTCGGCCCCAGCGATGGCTCGCGTTTGGCGAGTGCTCCCGGTGAGGCCAGTGGCGCGCTGGCAGCCGACCAGGGTGGCAAACAAGACGCGCTCGCGCGCTTTTCGATCGACCTGACCGAACGGGCGCGACAAGGCGAATTGGATCAGGTGGTGGGCCGGGATAACGAGATTCGGCAGCTGGTGGATATCCTGATGCGGCGCCGTCAGAACAATCCCATCCTGACTGGCGAGGCCGGTGTCGGAAAGACCGCGGTCGTCGAGGGGTTCGCGGCGCGCATCGCTCAGGGCGACGTGCCGCCCGCGCTCAAGGAGGTCTCGTTGCGCGTGTTGGATGTTGGCTTACTGCAAGCCGGGGCCAGCATGAAAGGCGAATTCGAGCAACGGCTGCGGCAGGTGATCGATGAGGTGCAGGCCTCACCCAAGCCCATCATCCTCTTCATCGACGAGGCGCATACGCTGATCGGCGCTGGTGGTTCTGCGGGCACCGGGGATGCCGCGAATCTGCTGAAACCAGCTTTGGCGCGCGGCACCTTGCGTACCATCGCCGCGACGACCTGGGCCGAGTACAAGAAATACATCGAAAAAGACCCAGCGCTGACGCGCCGTTTCCAGGTCATCAACATCGATGAGCCCGACGAGCCGAAGGCGATCCTGATGATGCGCGGCGTGGTCAGTGCGATGGAACAGCATCATCGTGTGCAGGTGCTCGATGAGGCCATCGCCGCTGCCGTGACGCTGTCGCATCGATATATCCCGGCACGCCAACTGCCCGACAAATCGGTGAGTCTGCTGGATACCGCCTGCGCTCGTGTCGCGGTCAGTCAACATGCAGTTCCAGCCGCCGTCGAGGATAAGCGGCGGGCTATCGAGGCCCTGCAAACCGAGCTTGCGATCATCCAACGCGAACAGGCGATCGGCATCGAGACGCGTGAGCGTGCCGCCGGGGTTGAAGCCTGCCTCGCCCATGAAGCCCAAGCGCTGGAAACGCTTGATGCACGCTGGCAGCAAGAACGCGATCTCGTGACCGCCATTCTCGAGCTGCGAGGAACGCTCAGGGAGGTTCATGGAGCGGTCGATACAGCACTTGCCAAGGCCACCGAGGACGCGACCGACAACGCATCCGCCTTGGACTCAGCGCAAGATACCGAGAATCCCGAGGCCCTGCTTGAGCGCTTGCGGACGCTACAAGAGCAGCTTCGCGCACTGCAAGGTGATCGTCCGCTGATCTTGCCGAGCGTCGATGGGAGCGCCATCGCATCGGTGGTTGCCGATTGGACCGGCATTCCGGTCGGACGCATGGTGAAGAATGAAGTCGCAGCGGTGATCAATCTCGTCCCGACCCTTGAGCAACGGGTGATCGGGCAGCGCCATGCATTGGAGATGATCACCCGCCGGGTGCAAACCTCGCGCGCCAATCTCGATAATCCGAACAAGCCCGTGGGCGTCTTCCTGCTCGCCGGCACCTCGGGCGTGGGCAAGACCGAAACCGGACTGGCCTTGGCCGAGGCGCTCTATGGCGGTGAGCAGAACATCATCTCCATCAATATGAGCGAGTTCCAAGAGGCGCATACCGTCTCGACCTTGAAGGGCGCACCGCCGGGCTATGTCGGCTATGGCGAAGGCGGCATCCTCACCGAGGCTGTGCGCCGGCGCCCCTATAGCGTGGTCTTGCTCGACGAAGTGGAGAAGGCGCACCCGGATGTCCACGAGATCTTCTTCCAGGTGTTCGATAAGGGCAGGATGGAAGACGCCGAAGGCCGATTGATCGATTTTCGCAACACGCTCATCCTGCTGACGACCAACGTCGGCACCGACCTGATCATGGGCATGTGCCGGGATCCGGAGCTGATGCCAGAGCCAGAGGGGATTGCACAAGCGCTGCGCGAGCCATTGTTGAAGGTGTTCCCCCCGGCCTTGCTTGGCCGCTTGGTGGTGATTCCCTATTATCCGCTCAGTGATGAGACGCTGACCGCGATCATTCGCCTGCAACTTGACCGCATCAGCACCCGGATTGCCACCAATCATGGCGTCGATTTCAACTATGACGAGACGGTTGTCGAACTCATCGCCGGACGTTGTCGCGAGGTTGATAGCGGCGCGCGCGTGGTCGATGCGATCCTCACCAACACCCTGTTGCCGCGCATCAGTCAGGAGTTCCTAAACCGGATGGCGCGCGATGAACCACTCGGTACGGTGCAGCTCTCGGTTGCCGAGGGAGAGTTCGCGTATCAGTTTTGAATGGCTTGACTTGGCCGACACTGGAGCAGGCATTTGACCCAACACCTCATCCAAGCCAACGAATCCCTCGCGGACCTGGCCAACAGCTATCAGCTCTCGGGTTGGCAAGGGCTCTACTTCGCGCCAGTGAACCATGCGTTTCGCCAGCAGTTTCCCGATCCCTGGCAGATCCCGCCGGGAGTGGAAATCAGTATTCCGACCTCCAGCGCCGAGCAGTTCGCTGCGCTCCAGTATCGGCGTGCAGATTTGCAGTCACGGGAAGCGGCCGTCAAGCGGCTTGCCGATGAGCAACGGCAGCGGCTTGTCGCACCATTCGGCACCACGGATAGCGCCGATCCCCAGACACTGATTGCCGGGCTCGCCGGGGACATCGTGCGCTCGAGTGCCCAGGCGATCAGTCTGCTCAAGGCGCCAGACTGGGTCAGCGCGCATCGAGATCTGGCCTTGCTCAACGACGTATTGCAGCGCTGGCGCACTCAAGGCCTAGAAGCGACCGGCTCGCTCCTATCATTGCTGACGCGCGCGGCGAGGGGGGTGCCCTGGTCGGTGCCCAGTGCGAGTGCGCAAGCCTGGTGCGATCCGAGTAGCGCGCAGTTCTGGGCCAAGGCCTTCCTTTCTCCGAACCTGGCATCGCTCCATGCTGACCCAGAAGCCCAACGCAGGTCGGTCAAAGTGATGCTTGGCGCTCAGCAAAGCGTCGTCGATCAACTCCTGCGCCATCTCCGGGCAATGCGCACCGAGGCGATCATGGAAACCAATCATCTGGCGCGAGTGATCGACGATGCCGAATGAGGACCACAGCGAACGGGTCACCCCGGACGAAGCGGTGCGGGTCGCACTCAGTTGGCAGCAGGCAGGTCGGCTGGCGGAGGCGGCCCTGCTCTACCAGCGCGTGCTTGAAGTCGAGCCGAGGCATCCAGGGGGGCTGCATTTCCTGGGGCTGTTGCGGCATCAACTCGGCGCGCCAGACGAGGGATTGGCCTATGTGCGCCAAGCCGTCGAGGTGGCTCCCGACTATGCCGAGGCGCAAAGCAATCTCGGTAACATGCTGTTCGAGCGCAATGAGCTGACCGCTGCCGAGGCCGCCTATCGACGTGCCTGCGCCCTTGATCCCTCGCTGAGCGATGCGGTCCAGAACCTGGGACTCTTGCTCGAACGACGCGGTGAGCAGGCCGAGGCCGAGGCCTGTTTCCGGAGCGCCATCGGCCAATCGCCCGATGATGCCCTCGCTCATAGTAATCTTGGGCATTTGCTCGCCGAACAGGGCCGTTACGACGAGGCTCAACAACTGCTGGAGCGGGCCATCGCGCTGAGCCCGACCTTGGCTGCCGCACATCGTAATCTTGCCGAGGTCTATCGTGCCCGCGATCGGCTGCCCGAGGCCACCGCCGCCTATCGGCGCGCCGTCGAGCTGGGCGCCGATGGGTACATCGGGCTGGCGACCGCGTTGCGTGATCAAGGCCTGGTGGACGAAGCCATTGCCGCCTATCGAAAAGTCCTGGAGATCGGCGGCCGCGACGCGCGCGTCTTCCATAGTCTCGGCAGTCTGCTCAGCGCCCAAGGCCGCAAGGCTGAGGCAGCGGCGGTCTTCGAGCAATGGTTGGCATGGCATCCCGAGCACCCTGTGGCGCGCCACATGCTGGAGGCCAATCGCGGTGACGCCACGCTGACGACCCCGTTGCGCGCCCCGGATGACTATGTCGAAGCCATCTTCGATGGGTTCGCCAGCAAGTTCGATGAACGGCTGGCATCCTTGGACTATCAGGCGCCACAGCGGGTTGCCGAGGCGCTCTTGGCCGATCTGGATGACCCCGAGCAACCGCTGCACATCCTCGATGCCGGCTGCGGAACCGGTCTTTGCGGTCCGTTGCTGCGCCCTCAGGCAACTATGCTGGAGGGTGTCGATCTCTCTGCCGCCATGCTCGAACTGGCCGCGCAGCGCGACTGTTACGATCGCCTCGTCAAGGCTGAACTGACCGAGATGCTGGAAGCGAACCCGATGCGTTACGACGCTATCGTCTCGGCCGACACGTTGGTGTACTTTGGTGATCTCGAACGCTTCATGCAGGCCTGTCGCAACGCCCTGCGCGAGGGTGGACGGCTCGTGGTGACGCTGGAGCGAGCACAGGAGGCGCCTGCATGCGGCTTCCAACTCAATGGGCACGGGCGCTATTCGCATAGCCAAACGTATCTGGAGCAGGTCGTTGAGACGGCGGGACTGTGCCTGATCGAGGTGCAAGAGGTGGTCTTACGCCTCGAGATGGCCAAACCGGTCGCCGGGCTCTTGCTCGTGGCGCGGGCATCATCAGACCACGCATCGCAGTGCGGCGAGGATTGACACCAAGATGGCTGAGATACGCAAATCCCCGGCAACGCAGCAATTTCGATCGATCGCCGTCAATACGACGCTCGGTGAAGATGTCCTTTTGCTACAGCGTTTTGTCGGGCAAGAGTCGCTGGGTCGCCTGTTCGAGTTTCAGCTCGATGTGCTCAGCCTTGATGCCAATATCGAACTCGATAGCCTACTGGGCACGAATGTCACGGTAAGATACGAGCAGCCAAAAGGCGGTACACGTTATTTCAACGGTTTCGTCAGTGAGTTTCGCTATGTGGGCGAGCGCGGTAATTATGCTGCCTACGAGATGGTGCTGCGCCCCTGGCTCTGGTTTCTGACCCGCACCGCCGATTGCCGGATTTTTCAGCAAAAAACGGTTCCTGACATCATTCAGGATCTGTTCCGGGAGCATGGCTTCACCGACTACGAGGATCGCTTGTCGGAGGATTATGTCGAATGGGAATATTGCGTGCAGTATCGCGAAACCGATTTCAATTTTGTCAGCCGCCTCATGGAGCAAGAGGGCATCTATTACTTCGTCAAACATGAGAACGGCCGGCATCTCCTCATCTTAGCCGACGGCTATGGAGCACATGACAGCTATCCGAATTACGATGAGATTCGCTGCAGTCCATCCGATCGCGCGATCCATACTGAACATATCAGCCAGCTCGATGTCCGCAAGCAGGTGCTGCCAGGCATCGTCGCACTGAACGACTTTAACTTTGAGAAACCGAAAGCAGATTTGAAGGCGAAGGGACCGAAGCCACGCTCCCATTCAAAGTCCGATTTTGAGATCTATGATTATCCTGGCGAATACGTCGAACAAGGTGATGGCGACACCTATGCGCGTAAACGCATCGAGGAGTTGCACGCCGAATATGAAGTCTCCTCGGGACGAGGAAATGCCGCTGGACTCGCGGTTGGTTATTTGTTCCAGTTGACCGACCATCCGCGCCGGCCTCAAAATCGCGAACATCTGCTGACCGATGCCACTTATGAGATGTGGTCGGAAGAGTTCGAGACTGGAGCCGGCGGTGTAGGTGCGGGTGAGCAGCAGTTCCTGGTCAGTTTTTCAAGCATCAATGCTCAGGAAGCATTCCGGTCAGCGCGGATCTCGCCGAAGCCGATCATCAGTGGGCCGCAAACCGCGACGGTGGTTGGCAAGTCTGGCGAGGAGATTTGGACCGATGAATATGGGCGCGTCAAGGTCCAATTCCATTGGGATCGGTACGGCAAAAAGGACGAGAACAGCTCCTGTTGGATTCGCGTCGCCCAGGCCTGGGCGGGTAAGCAATGGGGAGCGATCTATCTTCCGCGCATCGGCCAAGAGGTGATCGTCGAGTTCCTGGAGGGTGATCCGGATCGTCCGATCATCACCGGCCGGGTCTACAATGCCGACGCGATGCCGCCCTATGAGCTGCCTGGTGAAAAGACCAAGTCGACGCTCAAAAGCAGCTCTAGCAAGGGCGGTGATGGCTTCAACGAGTTCCGGTTTGAGGACAAAAAGGGTGAGGAGCAGATCTTTATTCACGGCGAGCGAAATCAGGATGTTCGCATCAAGAACGATAGTTACGAGTGGATTGGTAACGACCGGCATCTGATCGTCAAAAAAGACCGCTTCGAAAAGATCGAGAAGAATGCCCATCTCAAGGTCGAGGAAGACCAACTCGAGCAGGTCGACGGCGACAAGCACCAAAAGGTTCAGGGCGACCATAATCAGAAAGTGCAGGGGACTCTATCCGTTGCGGTAGATCGCGATATTCAGGAAAAAGCCGGCATGAAGCACGCGCTGAATGCCGGCATGGAGATCCATCTCAAGGCAGGGATGAAGGTGGTGATCGAGGCTGGCGCCCAGCTCACGCTCAAGGTTGGCGGTAACTTCATCGATATCAGCCCGATGGGTCTGGTTTTGAAAGGTACGATGGTGAGAATCAACAGCGGTGGCTCCGCTGGAAGCGGTTCCGGTGCATCGCCCGATGCGCCTCAGTCACCAGAGGATGCAAAAGAAGCGGATAATGCCGAGGCGGGTGAGGTGACCGAGGTAAATGCTTCACCGATCGAACCGTCAGGGCGTTCGTTGGATTCGACGACGGTTGGGCAGTTTCAAAATCCGCAAGCGCAGGCATTGGCAGACGCTGGAAAGACAGGCAAGCCTTTCGTACAGCCATGTTAGCCATTTCGAGACCTATCTTGTGACTTTGCCTCCTGTTCGCACCACAGACACCTAATGGCGAAGTATCCATGCATGCGGAATCCATCAATCAGAACCGAGACAAGCTCCTTGCAGCCGCTGGTGAGGCTCATTTGTACGCGATCCTCGATGGGGCATCGGTACCCAACCTCTTGTCGACGCTGAACGAGCATGCGC
>NZ_JAYESN010000035.1:0-45935 GCF_034860625.1 Lamprobacter sp. | reverse complement strand
TCCCTGCCCTGCTCGGGGTTCCGGTGCTCGACCTGCGCGCCGGGCTGCCGAGTAGCGCCCTCGCTCAGGCGCAACCGGGCGATCTCATCGTCGGTCATCCGGCGTTCTTCGGGTTGGCGACTCGCGGCGACTGCGCCGTTGCGGACGATGTCATCGCGTTGACCTCCACCGCCCCCTGCCCGCCAAGCCTGTGGCAGCAGCTGCTCGGCGCCGGCTGCGCGCGGGTGATCGAGATCTATGGCAGCTCCGAGCACGCCGGCATCGGCGTGCGCGAGGCCGCGGATGCCCCGTTCAGGTTGCTGCCCCATTGGACGCGCGTCAGCAAGACGATAGATCGTCTGCAGCCTGTTGACGCGCTGACCTGGGATCAGTCGAATCGCGTCGAACAGACTGCGGATACCGCGACGGCTTCGGCTTCGGCTTCGGCTTCGGCTTCGGATGCTGATTCGGAAACGGCGGCGGCTGCGGCTGCATGCCGCGTCCTGACGCAGATCGAGCTACAAGATCATCTGGATTGGCTGGACCATGAGCGTTTCTTCGTCCTCGGACGCCGCGATGGCGCGGTGCAGATCGGCGGGGTCAATGTCTTTCCGCAGCGCATCGAGCGGTTGCTCTGCACGCATCCAGAGGTGGCCGAGGCGACTGTCCGCCAGGCCAGCGCCGAGCAAGGTGGTCGACTCAAGGCCTTCGTGGCGCCAGTCAGCGACTGCGCCGAACCTGAGGCACTTGCACAGCGGCTGGATGCCTGGCTCGCTAGCCGTGTCACCGCACTGGAGCGGCCACGGGCTATCCGCATCGGCAAGCAGTTACCACGCTCAGCCGCGGGCAAGCTGATCGATTGGCCCGCTGAGGACCCTTCAGAGCCTGGCTAAGCCGCTTGCCCAAGCCGAGCCAAGTCAGCCCGTCGTGACCAAGCCTGAGTGAGCCTGCCAGCCCAGTCAGAGGCAGCCCGCCACACGAGCCAATCAGAGTGAGCCCATCGTCCAAGCCCAGCCAAAAAGCGTCTGCCGCCCGAGCACGCGGGCAGGCGCCGCGCCGACGACAAGCCCAGCGTGCTCGCCATCAACAATAGGACCGCGGCAGGACCCCGGATTGAACTTGACCAAGACCCAAGACACCAGCCTCCATCAGCTGCTCAAGGCCAACACCACGGCTTGGCACAGCAGACTCGACAGCACACCAGGATTACGCCAACTCATCCGACCAGAGTTGACGCTGGCGCAATATGTGACTGCGCTGCAGGGCCTGTTGGATGCGCACCGCAGGGTAGAGCACCAGCTGCAGCAGCTAGTCGAAGACCACCCCGGCATCTGTCCGAACCTGCTGCCAGTCTATCGCTCACGGGTTCCGGCGCTGTTATCTGACCTCAGCCGGCTCGCGAGCAAGACCGCCCCAACGAGCACGCCCTCTCAAATCAGCGAGCCATCATCTATCCAACCCGAGCCGGAGACAGGCGGCGATGCGGCTGCCAACGCCGAGCGATCACCCATGGCTGCCAATCAGTCGGGGCATCAGTCGCATCTGCCGTATCCCTATCAGCCAGCGCAATCGCAGCAATCCCGGCAATCGCCGACGGCATCCGCGCTCACCGGCGCCGGTTCAGCTGCGCAAGCTCAGGCGCATTACCTTGGCATCCGCTATGTGCTCGAGGGCGCGACCCAAGGCGGAAAGATGATCTCGGCCCAGGTCACTGTGCAATTGCCGCGGTTGCACGCCGAGCAGGCCGTTGCCTACTGGACACTGCTCGACGCCGCAAGCGCCGATTGGACCGCATTGGCCCACTTGCTCGCGCGTCCAGCCAAGGACGCCGAGGAGGTGGCCGCCATCTCTGCAGGCGCCGTGCACGCGTACCAATGCTTCCTCGACACCTTCGATCCATCGCCGACTCATCAACCATCCAGATCATTCCGCCAATCCTGATCCTCCTTATCAAACAGCCGAGTGGCCTCGGCCGGTCCCCAGGAGCCGGCCGGATAGGTGTGGATGAAGTCGCGCTCGGTGGCCCAGAGCTTGAGTACCGGGTCGACGATGCGCCAGGCGTAGTTGACCTCGTCGTAACGCAGGAACAGTGAGTGATCGCCCTCGATCGCATCCAGTAACAAGGCCTCGTAGGCATCGATCTGCTCACTGCCGAGATGGCAGGTATTGGCGTCAAGATGCTCGGTGACGGTACGCATCTCGAGCCCGGCCTGCTTTACCTGCAATTCCAGGCGGATGCACTCATTCGGCTGGATGTTGATCATCAGCCAGTTCGGCTTCAGCTGATCGATGGGTGTGTCCTTGAACAGCTGCTGCGGCGGATGCCGGAAGCGGATGCTGACCAGCGAATTGGTCTCGCCCATGCGCTTGCCGGTGCGCAGGTAGAAGGGCACGTTGCGCCAGCGCCAGTTGTCGATATACAGCTTGAGCGCGGCATAGGTCTCGGTCGCGCTCTGCGGATCGATCCCCGGCTCGTCGAGATAACCGGCGACCTTTTCGCCATCAACCTCGCCACTCCGGTACTGGGCGCGGAACGCCTGCGCATGCACCGCCTGGCGACTAATCGGGCGGATCGAGCGCAGCACCTTGACCTTCTCATCGCGCAGCGCCTCGGCATCCAGGCTTGGCGGTGGCTCCATCGCCACCAGCGTCAACAGCTGCAGCAGATGACTCTGGATCATGTCACGCAGCGCTCCGACCCCATCGTAAAAGCCGGCCCGAGAACCAATACCGCGCGCCTCGGCATGGGTGATCTGAACGTGGTCGATGTAGTTGCGATTCCAAAGGGGCTCGAGCAGCAGATTGGCGAAGCGGAACACCAGCACATTCTGCACCGTACTCTTGCCCAGGTAATGATCGATACGGTAGATCTGATCCTCATCGAAATGCCGGCGCAATTGTTGGTCGAGGATCTCGGCGCTCTCCAGGTCGTAGCCAAAGGGCTTCTCGACCACTAGGCGCGCCCAACCGCCGCCTTGCTGGTTGAGCCCCTGCGCGGCCAGACCATCAACCGTGTTGCCGTATTGCCCTGGCGCGATGGCGAGATAGAAGATCAGGTTGCGCGGAAAGCCTTCATCGCCGCGCAGGCGCTGTGCCAGCCGCTCGAAGCCCCCCGCATCGGTGAGATCCCCTGCAACGAAGTAGAGGCGCTCTTGAAGGCGCTGCAGCGCGGATTCATCGAGCGTGCCACGCGCCGACTGCTTGACCCAGTCGCGCACCTCATCGCGCCAATGCGCGTCGGACCAATCGCGCCGACCAAAGCCCACCACCCGCATCGACGGGGACAGATGGCCGGCAACTTCGAGGTGATAAAGCGCGGGCAGCAGCTTGATCTGCGCTAAATTCCCGGTCGAGCCAAAGATCACCAGTGTGCAATCGTCCCGCATTAGGTTCTCCTAGAGTCAAGAGTTTTGTGCTAGTTTCAGTTGGAGAGTTTCATCCACAACACAAGCGTTGGACCCGCCCATGCCTCTTTCTGTCGCTCCCGGTGGCCAAGCCGTCCTGTTCGCCAGCAGCGAAGCGCACCCCTTGATCAAGACCGGTGGCCTCGCCGATGTCGCTGCCAGCCTGCCGGCAGCGCTGCGCGAGCTCGGCCATGACGCTCGGCTCATCATACCGGCCTATCCTCAAGCCAAGCGCTTGGTGCGCGAGCTGCGGGTGATCAGCGATCTGGGGCTCAAAGGCACTCAGGGGCCAGTCTCACTGCTCGGTGGCTTCTTGCCAGACCGCGATCTTCCGGTTTTCTTAGTCGAGGCGCCGGCCTATTTCTGCCGCGAAGGTAATCCTTATACCGATGTCAGCGGCGGCGACTGGGGCGACAATCCCGAACGGTTTCTGCTGTTTGCTCGGGTGTTGGCCCGGGTTGCGCTCGGTCTGCCAACACTGGATTGGCGGCCAGATGTGCTGCACTGCAACGACTGGCAAACAGGCCTCGCGCCGGTCTTCCTGAACCGCTATGAGGAGCGTCCGGCGACCGTGTTTACGGTCCACAACCTGGCCTACCAGGGGATCTTCGATCGCGCGACCTTCGATCGGCTGGGGCTGCCCCCAGCGCTCTGGTCGATCGGTGGGGTCGAGTTCCACCAGCGTATGTCGTTTCTGAAGGGCGGCATCGTCTTTTCCGATCGCATCAACACCGTCAGCCCAACCTACGCCGATGAGGTCCGCACCGCGCACTTCGGCTGCGGCCTTGATGGCTTGCTGCGACAGCTGGGAAGCCGCTTCCGCGGCATCCTGAATGGGATCGATTATCGGACCTGGAACCCGCTGCGGGATAGGAGCCTAGTCCAAAATTACGATCTCGACAGCCTTGAGCTGAAGGCCGCCAATAAGCTCGCGCTACAACACCAATTTGACCTGCCGCACGATGAGCAGAGCCTGGTGTTGGGCCATATCGGCCGCTTGGTCGAACAGAAAGGCGTCGATATGATCTTAGAGCTGCTTCCTCGCCTCATCGAACAGGGCCACATTCAACTAGTCGTGCAAGGCGAAGGCGATCGCGTCTTGGAGCAGCGGCTGCTCGATCAGGCCGCTCAGCACCCACAGCACCTGAGTGTGCGGATTGGCTATGACGAGGCACGGGCGCATTTGATCGAGGCCGGCAGCGATCTGTTCCTGATGCCTTCTCGCTTCGAGCCCTGCGGGCTGAATCAGATGTACAGCCTGCGCTATGGCACAGTGCCCGTGGTGCGGCGCACCGGCGGACTCGCCGACACCGTGGTCGACGCCACGCCGGACAGCCTCGCCAACGATGAGGCCACGGGGTTTCTGTTCGATTCCGCAGATGCCGAAGCGCTCTGGAGCGCCATCGAGCGAGCGCTCAGGCTCCATCGCGAAGAGCCCGCAACCTGGCGCCGTTTGATGCAGAACGGCATGACAAGGGACCTGAGCTGGGAGGCCAGCGCCAAGTCCTACCAAGCTTTCTACGAGGAAGCACTCGCGTCGCGGGCACAGCAGGGGACGGCACTTTCCGCCTGATTGCGCAGACCTGCGTGACCCGCAGAACTGCGTTGATCTAGTTAGCGACCTGGCGATGCTCGCCAAGCTCAGGAGCCAGCGCTGCAGCTAACAGCGCCTTAGCTCATGCTGCCTGTGCCGGTATCTGATGACCGACGCGAATCACATGATTGTGTTCGTCGCAGTACACCAGTGTGGGCTCAAAGCCCACTGCCTCTTGCTCGCTCATCCCCACATAGCAGCAGATGATCAACCGATCGCCTGGGCTGGCCTTGTGCGCCGCAGCGCCGTTCACTGAGATCACACGCGATCCAGCCTCGGCGCGGATCGCATAGGTACTGAAGCGCTCACCATTGGCCACATTGTAGATATGCAGCTGCTCGTATTCACGGATGCCGGCCTGACGCATCAGGCTCTCATCGATGGCGCAGGAGCCTTCGTAATCAAGCTCGGCCTGCGTCACGCAGACACGATGAAGCTTGCACTTGAGCAGCGTCAGTTGCATCGGTCGTCCTCTTCTGGGGCAGCTGCGATCAATTAGGCTGCCGCCCTCTGGGTAATAGCGGAGTTGGCTGAGCCTGACAAGCACCTGCGCAGGGCGATCCATCTTGATCGGTCTCGCATATGCTGCAGCGCAGCAAGTGTTTAGGGTCTCAGATTTCGGGCGGGTTCGGCAAGTGGTGCATCGAGATCGCAGACCAGATTATCAATCAGTCGCGCCCGGCCGAGCTGCGCAGCGGCAAGGATGATCAAGGCCCGATCTTCCGCGCTGCCCAAGCCCAGCCGGGTCTCGTGCTCAGGCTCAGGCTCAGGCTCAGCCAAGTCCGCGCGACGCCGGACGCTGACATAATCCGGCTCAAACCCCGCCGCGGCCAAGGCGGCCTTGGCATCAAGCTCAACCTCTGCGACGTTGGCGCCCGAGCGCAAACGCGCTGCAGCGGTGATCAGGCTTGCTTGTAACCGTGGCGCAATCGCACGCTCAGCAGCGCTGAGATAGCTGTTGCGCGAGCTCATGGCCAGCCCGTCAGACTCGCGCACGATTGGCACCCCAACCACCTCGATCGGTAGATTGAGATCCTCGACCATGCGGCGGATCACGAGCAGCTGTTGGAAATCCTTCTCGCCGAAGATCGCCACCTCCGGCTGCACCAGATTGAAGAGCTTGGCAACCAGGGTCGCGACGCCGCGAAAATGCCCTGGCCGACTGGCGCCGCACAGTTGATCCGAGAGCCCAGGCACCTCGATATAGGTCTGCCGATCACGCCCGCGCGGATAAACCTCAGCCTCAGAGGGCGCAAACAGCAGATCACAGCCCGCATCACGCAGCATGTCGGAGTCACGCTCTAGGCTGCGCGGATAGGCGGCAAAATCCTCGCCAGCGCCAAACTGCAGCGGGTTCACAAAGACCGTCGCGATGATCCGATCGGCCGAGGCTGCGGCCCTGCGAATCAGCGACAGATGGCCGGCATGAAGATTGCCCATGGTCGGCACCAGCGCGACCCTCAGCCCTGCCTGACGCCACTCCGCGCGCTGGCGCCGCAGCGCTTGCAGTTGGTTGAGATGTTGCATGGCTGTGACCTCAGGCTAGGCTGTGCTCGGGGGCTGGAAAGGCGCCGGATTTCACCGCTGCGACATAGCCCTTAATGGCGGCTTCAATGCAACATGCGGAGACTGTTTCGCCTGTTGCAGGAGCGGACTCCGCAGCGAGGAAATTCTTACTGAAGCGCGGAGCCTTTCCAGGTGTGAGCCCAAGCACATCATGCAAAACAAGCACCTGACCATCGCAGGCGTTTCCAGAGCCGATCCCGATCACCGGAATCCTCAGCCGCTTGCTCAGCGCTTCGGCGAGCGCGCGGGGCACGCACTCCAGCACCAGCAGCGAGGCCCCCGCATCCTGCAGCCTCAGCGCATCGGCCTCGATACGCTCGGCATCAGCCGCCTCGCGACCCTGAACACGGTAGCCGCCAAGCTGGTGAACCGATTGCGGTAACAGACCCAAATGCGCACAGACCGGGGCGCCGAATGCGGTCAGACGCGCAACGGTATCCACCAGCGGCGCACCACCTTCGAGCTTGACCATCGCCGCGCCGCCCTCGCCCATCAGCCGCGCCGCAGCCTCCACCGCCCGCTCTGGCGTTGCGTAGCTCATAAACGGCATGTCGGCAATCACCAGGCTGCGCTCGGCCGTTCGGGTGACGCAACGGCTGTGGTAGACCATCTGCTCCAAGGTCACCGACAGGGTGGTCGGCTGCCCCTGCACCACCATGCCGAGGGAGTCTCCCACTAACAGCACCTCGACCCCGGCCCGCTCAAGCACCTGGGCAAAGGCGGCGTCGTAACAGGTTAGGCAGGCGATGGGCTCAGTGCGCTGCTTGAACGCGAGTAGGCTGGCCGTGGTGATGGTTCTTGCTGACATCAAACTCAGAGGCTCCAAAACGGGCAGAAGCAGAAAAGGGCTGATGCCGAGCACAGCACCCAGCTGCGCGGCCTCAACCCTGACAAGCGCAAACGTGCCGATCCATCAAGGCCGCCACGCCATCATCAACCGGAGAGACTGAGCCGTTGGTGGCATCGACACTCAGCCGAACCATGCTGGCGACCTCGCCAGCCAGGGCAGCAAGCTGCTGATCGACGCGGCCCTGACCGGGGATCTCAAGCCCGGGCGGGGCAATCTCGGCCAGCGGCCCCAACACGAATGCCCGGCAGTGCATCTGCGGATGCGGAACGCAAAGCTGTGGCAGCCGCAGCACCTGCTCACCCATAAGGAGAATATCGAGATCCAAGGTGCGCGGCCCCCAACGCTGGCCGTTGCGGATGCGCCCATGCTGACGCTCAATCTGCTGCAGTGCTGCCAACAGCGCAAGCGGCTTGAGTCGCGTGTCGAGCCGCGCCACAGCATTGATGAAATCAGGCTGATCGACCGGACCAACGGGCACCGTCCGATACAGCGACGACACCGCGACGACGTCGGATTGCGGCAGGGACTGCAACTGCAACAGAGCCTGCTCGACCTGGCGGCGCGGATGGCCAAGATTAGCACCCAGACCAATATAGGCCGACACGGACGGCACTGCTGTGTTCCGGCAAGATTCAATCATCGCTTCAATCATCGTCCTTCTCTAAGGCTCCAGTCGTCGCCCCAACCGCTGCCGCTCCCGCTGTGGACGGGTCTGATTTCGGCTTGCGCCGGCGTCGCTTCCGCTTACGCTGCACCGTGCTCCCGAGCATCTTCGCCCGCTCAGCGGTATCCACAGCCTGAAAGCGGGTCCACCATTGGGCGATCTCAGGATCGGTTTCGCCCGCCTCGGCGCGCAACAGCAGGAAGTCATAGGCCGCCCGGAATCGGGGATGACTCAAGAGCATCATCGGCCGCTTACCCTGACGACGCTCCAGTCGCGGCTGCAGCGCCCAGATCTCGCGCATGGGCAGTGCGAAACGCTTTTGGATGGCGACCCAGCGCTGTTGCGCCGAGGCGACCTCGTGCGAGGCCAGTGCCATCGCATCGGCCGACGGCATGCCGTCGTCAAGCAGTGCTTGATAGCGAAGACGAACCGGCTCCCACAGCAGGACCGCGAACAAGAACGCCGGCGCCACCGGTTTGCCGTCGAGGATACGCCGGTCGGTATTATCCAGCCCGCGGCTCACGAAGGTGATCGGAAACGCGTGATCCTCGCGGGCGAGGCAAGCATCGGTCTCTGGAAAGAGCTGCGCGAAGAGGTCGTAGTGGCGCAGTTTTTCGAAGGCATGGAGTGCATAACCGTTATGGAACAGCTTCAAGGTCTCTTCGAACAGGCGCGCCGGGGAGATCTCACCGAGCAGTTCGGCAAGCCCGCGGATCGGTGCTGCGCAGTCCGGATCGATGATAAAGCCCAGCTTGCAGGCAAAGCGCACCGCACGCAGCATCCGGACCGGGTCTTCGCGGTAGCGCGCCACCGGATCATCGCCGATCAGCCGCAGCCGGCCCTGCTCAATGTCAGCAAGACCGCCGGCATAGTCGACCAGTGAGAAGTCGGCAATATTGTAATAGAGGGCGTTGACCGTGAAGTCGCGACGGAGCGCATCCTCGCCGATGCTGCCATAGACATTGTCGCGCAGGATCATGCCTTGCTCGGTCACCTGCGCGTCGCTATCGCCGTCGGCGTTACTGCCGCGGAAGGTCGCGACTTCGACGATCTCACCGCCAAAGAAGACATGGGCGAGCCGGAACCGCCGTCCGATCAGGCGACAGTTTCGGAACACACCGCGAACCTCCTCCGGCGTCGCGTTGGTCGCGATGTCGAAGTCTTTCGGCTCATGGCCAAGCAGCAGGTCGCGCACACCTCCGCCGACCAGGTACGCCTGAAACCCGGCCTGCTTCAGCCGATTAAGCACCTTGAGCGCGTTCGGGCTGATGTTGGCGCGGGAGATCGGATGCTCCGGGCGCGGAATGATGAGAGGCTCGGGGAGGTTAGCGGAGAGCAAGCGAACCAGGCTTCCTTAAGATTTGAAGACAATTGAACCGATAACGCTGAAACACTTGAGCGCGACGGCGACCTGCGTATAATACGCGATTCTGCTACGCGCTTCCGCTCCCTTCGTCTAGTGGTTAGGACGTCGGCCTCTCACGCCGGTAACAGGGGTTCGAATCCCCTAGGGAGCGCCATCTCTTGGGCAACGTCGCCCTAAGCCGCTTTGCTCCTCTTGCGCTTTCCCTTCTGCTCGCACAGGCGGCTTCGCAGAATCTATCCTGCCCGCACGAGGGCGCTGCTGCCGGTCACCTCAAATCGACTGGCATTGGCTGCGACTCATCGAGGATCGTCGGTTCACCGCGCAGCGCACGATAGCGATCACGGATCTCAAGCAGGCTGCGCGCAGGCTCCGTGCGGCCAGCAGGCGTGAGGAAGGACTCCAGCTTTTTTGCCAGCTTGATGGTGTTGTGCTCCTGCAAGATGGCCATGACACCATCGGCGATCAGCATCTGCAGCATCAGCTCTTTCTCGGTCTTGGCACTGATGTTTTCAGCGATCGGCGTGAGCAGGAAATTGCCGATCACGATGCCGTAAAGGGTTGAGGTTAACGCGACAGGTATGGTGCTGACGATGACATCGGGGTCGCCAATACCGGCCACCATACCAATCAGGCCAACCACCGAGCCGGCAACACCAAAGGCCGGCGCCAAGCGAGCCATGTGCCGAAACAGTTTCTCCTGTTGGACCCGGCGCTGGCGGAAGTAGTGCATCTCGGTGCTGAGGATGTCGCGCACCTCAGCCGGCTTGTAACCGTCGACGAGCATGCCAAGGGCAGAGCGCAGAAAGCTGATGGTCATCTGTTCTTCGATGACTTCCAATGCCAGAAGGCCGCTGTGCCGCGAGCGCACCGCCACGTCCAGCAGGGAATCGATGATCTCGTGCTCGGTAGGCGGCCTTTGCGTGTAGCTGTTGCGGGCAACATAGAAGGCCGCAAGAATGTCGCTGGCGGGATAGCTGAGAAAGGTTGCACCCAGGGTGCCTGAAATGACGATCGTCAGCGCGACTAGATTGACAAACAGCGCGACGTCGCTGCTCAGCAGAAAGCTCGCGACAAAGAGCCCGCCAAAGACGATGGCAGCTAGATAATTGACTCGGGTCATCGGCTCGTCTCCGTGCTGGACATCGCAGCGCCGCGGCGTTTCCCCTAAAGGGGCTTTGCGGCCGATAGCGCCAGGGTCGCGTTGTTAAGGCTTTCCGCTGTCAGGCACTGTGGTAGGGCCTGTAGTGAACACGCAGTCTGACACTGTAGACCGGACACTGGGGCTCGCCACCAAGCCCTTCACTCGGCATCAGCATCAGCATCGACTTCGGGCTCTAGGTTGCCGCTCACCGGGCCTTCAGCCTCAGGCACTTCCGCCGGCTCGACCTCGTCGCGAGTGATAATAATCTCGACGCGCCGATTGAGCGCCCGGCTGGCGTCATCCCTGTTGGCGACCGCCGGCTCATATTCAGCACGCCCCATCACCGTAAACCGCCGCGGGTCGATGCCAGCGCTCTCGATCAGATAACGGGCGACGCGAGCCGCACGAGCTGCGGACAGCTCCCAATTGCTCGGAAAGGCCTCGGTATCGACAGGATGATCGTCGGTGTGCCCAATCACCTGGACCGCAAACTTGGTCTGCCCGATGACACGGGCCAAACGGTCGAGGAACTCACGCACCTCGGGCATCAGTGCTGCCTCGCCGAGTTCGAAGAACATGGGCCCCTGCACACTGACCTTCACAGACTGATCGCTCATCAACAGGATCTCGACGTTGTCGATGCGCGCATCACGCACGGCGTCTTGGCTTCGTTGAAAGACATTCACCCGCATCAGCGGCTCGAAGCTAGGGATTCGCGTGGGTGTTGGGTCGGGCGTCGGGGTTGGTACCGACACCGGGAAGGGCTCTTGATGGTCAGCGGATTCGACCATTTCGCGGTTTTCGCGCATCTGCAACGCCACCAGAACCGCGAACAGGACGAACATCACCATCATGAGATCAGACCAAGGCACCGCCCACTGACTGCCACCAAAGGGGTCAGCCTGAGCGAGCGCGAGGCGGTCATTCCTGGACCAGGCTTGCGGGCCAGTCGGTATCAGCTCTGGAGTCGCCGTTGGCAGCTCAGCCGACTCAACAGACTTTGCAGCAGCAGCAGCAGCCTCTGACTGACCGCCGAGTATCGGGGGTTGGTTAAGCCTATCGGCCATATCAACGAACGGCTCTGTAAGCGGATCGAAAGATCCTACCGCCGACACCCGTCTGCACGCGAGCGAAATGCAGGTTGGGCCGGTCGTTCTGAGGGGTTAGACTGCGTTAGCATGCATGCTCACGAGCCAGTTATCGAGAGCCAGAAAAAGATGGTGGGCCGTGTAGGATTCGAACCTACGACCAAGGGATTAAGAGTCCCCTGCTCTACCAGCTGAGCTAACGGCCCCTATCGGCATAGGGTCAAGAGAGACAGAACATGCAACCCGCGACCCGACCAAGCCGCTTATGATAATTCAGCGCCATCCGTGGCGTCCACCCCTAAGATCGACCGATCAAGCAGGCTAACAGCTGCGGGAGACCCAGGATGCACGAGCTTTCAATCTGCCTGTCGTTACTCGACCAGGTCCAGCGTATCGCCCAGGAGCATGGTGCCGAACGTGTCGAGCGCATCCTGCTGCGCGTCGGCCCACTGTCCGGCGTCGAGGCGCCCCTGCTCATCAATGCCTATCCACTGGCTGCTGCCGGCACCATTGCCGAGCACGCACAACTGGATATCGAGCCGGCTCCGGTGCGGGTTCATTGTGTCGACTGTGGCGAGGAGAGCGCCGCAACAACCAACCGACTGCTCTGTGCGAGTTGCGGTAGTTATCACACCCGCCTGACCAGTGGCGATGAGATGTTGCTTGCCAGCCTCGAAATGAGCATCCCTGAAGACGCGACTGATCGCCTCTAACAGGCATCTAGCGGGCCTCTAGCCGAGCACCTCTTGCGCAGCGAGGCGTCTTGCGCCAGCGGCGGACAACGCTGCTATAGTCAAGCCTTTCGCGCTGGGCTTGCCCAACGCAACCATTCCAAATCCTTGGAGACCATCATGTGCGAGACCTGTGGCTGCAACATCACGCCTGGTAATGAGCATCTCGTCCGCGGCGAGGGCAAACATAGCAAGACTGTCGATGGTAGGGCCGCGGTCGAGGTGCTGACCAGCCTACTCGATGAGAACGACCACCAAGCCTTGCACAACCGCGAGCATTTCGATAGCCACGGCGTCCTCGCGCTGAATCTGATGTCATCACCCGGAGCGGGCAAGACCAGTCTGCTTGAGGCCACCATCGATGCGCTCCAGGACGAACTACGCATCGCGGTGATCGAAGGCGATCTCGAGACCGAAAATGACGCCGAGCGCATTCGCGCCAAAGGTGTGCCGGCGATCCAGATCGCAACAGGCAGCGCCTGCCACTTGGATGCGCACATGGTTCACGATGCCTTGCATCGGCTCGACCTCGCTGACATCGACCTACTCTTCATTGAGAATGTCGGCAATCTCGTCTGCCCTGCCAGCTTCGATCTCGGCCAGCATCGCAATGTCACGCTGCTCTCGGTCCCAGAGGGCGACGATAAGCCGGCCAAGTATCCAGTGATGTTTCGCGCCGCGGATCTCGTACTGCTCAGCAAGGCAGATCTGCTCCCTGTGCTCGACGATTTCGATCCGGCGCGGGCCGAAGGTTATCTGCGCCACCTAGCCAGCAGCGTTCCCTTCGAGCAAGTCGCGATTCGGGGTGAGCAGAAGCGGCTCGCACCCTGGCTCGACTGGCTGCGCTCGGAGCTGGCAGCCCAAGGCCGACGCCGCGCCGCTGGCAAGACGGCCCGCCCAAGCGTCCAGCCCGATGGGGCGCGTTTGCATACACAGGCGCAGGCTACTGATCGAGCGGCCGCGCATGGTCATAGTCATGGTCATGGTCACCACCACCAGTTTCCAGCAGAAGCCCCAGAACGGCACACCCAGATCAGCGCCTAACGCATGCGCTCAGGCAGGAATCCACTCAAGCCAACCGGCCGCTGTTCGACACTACCCATTGGCCCAGACAGACCTCAAGCGTCGCGCTAGTATTCTTGGCGAGCTCGGCGCGACTTCGCTGGCCGCGCCTGGCTGTTAAAGACCGTCAATCGACCCCAAGACGAAAGACCCCCTCGTAAAATACCTAGTTCAGTGACTCGGACGGAGGATCTCGATTTGTCAACTGCAGCAAACCCTGTTCGCAAGGCCATCACGCTAGCCGCACTCCTAGTCATCACCACAGCAAATGTCCAAGCGGTTGGCTTCGGCGACATGTTCAACCCGGGCCGCTGGTTCAGCGGCAACAGTAACGACGACTATTACGAAGGGCCATGGGGCCCCTATGGCCCAGGCGCCTATGCTGCGCCTGGGTACGCCCCTTACGGCGGCTATGGTTATGCCCCTTACGGCACACCCGGTTATGGCGTTCCTGGAGCACCCTATGCTGCTCCCCCCTATGGAGCACCGACCTACTCGGCCCCAGCGCCGACTCAGCCGAAGGATGCGACGTCCAACCCCAGCGACAGCGCTAAAGATCGCGAGATCGAAGCGCTGAAGCAGCGCATTGAGCAGCTCGAATCGCGCAACGCACCCCCAAGCCGACCGCAGCCGCCCAGGGGACAGAACCCTGACGAGGGCTGGCCATCAGCACCGGCCTTTCGGCCGATGGACCAGTACTAGCCTAACCGACAGAGCCCACACCGCGGTGCCTGCTACCGCAGGCTGATAGATCAGGAGTCGCCCAGATGAAAGCATTCCAGGCAGTGATGTTGAGCCTGCTACTACTCTCCCTAAGCGCGCAAACAGCGGCTGCAGACTACGTCGTCTACGAAAGCGACAGCCGTTTTTCCGACGTAATGGATGGGCTCAAGCTCGCCATCGAGCAACGTGGCATGTTCATCAACAATGTGATGCAGATGAATGAGATGCTCGAACGGACCGGCGCAGACCTCGACCTCGGTGGCCCGCTGTTCGGCCAAGCCGAGTCGGTAGAGTTTTGCAGCGCCGTCTTATCGCGCAAGATGATCAGCGAAGATCCACGTCGAATCGTGAATTGCCCCTTTATCATCGCCGTCTACACCCTTCCCGATGCACCCGACACGACCTACGTCGCGCACCGCAAGATCCCAGTGGCTGAGACCGAGCAGAGTCCAGCCATGAAAGAGGTCGCAACCATGTTCGAAGCGATCGCTGGAGATGCAGTGAGCTGGTAACTGGGCCTCGCGGCGAAGGACAGCCCACAAACTCGAGGCGATTGAGCAACGGATTGAGCAACGATCGCTCAGTCAATTGATCCAGATCTTGGTTCTCGGGGAACATACCCCGGAATATAGGTCTATATTTCATTGACAGCAGCAAAGGATGCTGATCCACAATTCACTAATACAATGATAAGCCGATACACCAATGGCGCGCTGAGTCCCCACCAAGGGGCCGCAGCAGCCTGCAAACGGCAGTTCGATCCTGATCAACCGAATATCCACCAACCCTAAGGTGGAGGAGCACATCGAATGACTGCAATGAATGTTGTCGGCGCAATCGCCGGACGCGATGTCCAGTTCAACAAAAAGGGCTTTCTCGCTCGCTTCGAGGATTGGGACAACGACCTCGCCTATGCAATGGCGCAACAAGAGGGCCTCGCCCTCACCGAGTGCCATTGGACGGTCATCGAATTTTTGCGCGAGTACTATGCCTTCCACGAGATCCCTCCGTCGCCAAAGGTGATCATTCGCACCATCGGCGAAAAGGTCTCCGAGCACACCCCCTGCACCCGCAAGAAGCTTGAAGGCTTATTCCCGAATGGCGGCTGCAAGCAGGCCTGCCGAATCGCCGGTCTTCCTGATCACTACTGCCATTCTTGCTGATCCTCGCTAACCCCCACCCCAGCAGGGTGCCCTGAGACCAAGGTCTTAAACATCCTGCTGGGCCGCTGCGATTCACTCCCGAAGCGAGGCAGACTGAAGTATGCTGAGCCTCTTGACCGCCAAGGTCTGCGCCCTCCTGAAGCGCGCGACCTAACGACGAGAGGAGCTCACCCCTGATGACCCGTCTGTTCGCCACTGTCGGCGCCCTGTTTGGACTCGGTGCCGTGATCTTAGGTGCCTTTGGTGCCCATGCGCTAGAAGGCCGCATCACCCCAGAACGGGCCGAAGTCTGGTCAACCGCCACGCAGTACCTGGGTTGGCAGGGAACGGCATTGCTTGCAGTTGCCGCCCTCAGCTGGTCAACCAACACACCGGCCGCCGCGCAGCGTCTGTTCGGCATCGCCGGCTGGCTACTCGTGATAGGCACCCTGATCTTCAGCGGCAGCCTATTCGTTTTGGTGCTCTCCAAGATCAGTGCCTTCGGCGCGATCACCCCAGTCGGCGGCCTGCTCTTGGTCACAGGCTGGGGCGTCACCGCTGCCGCGACCCTCAAGCTCAAGTCCCCAGGCTAAGCAAGCATCGCCAAGCATGCGTGACATTCGCCTCTACACCCAGCAACCACTCAAGGTTGGCGCCTGCATCGAGCTGGAATCGCGCCCTGCCAAACATGCCACTCAGGTCCTGCGACTCGGCAGCGGTGAGCCCTTGACGCTGTTCAACGGCGACGGCCAGGATTACAGCGCCAAGATCGAAGCCAGCACGCGCGGCCAGGTCAGTGTTCATATTCTCAGTGTCGGCACGCCTGAGCCCCCGCCCCCCTTGGTGATTCACCTAGCGCTTGGAGTCTCGCGCGGCGAGCGGATGGATCTTGCCTTGCAAAAGGCCGTTGAGCTCGGCGTCAGCAGTATTCAACCCCTGTTCGCAAGCCGCACCCTGGTGCGTCTGAGCGGCGACCGTCTCGCTAAACGCGCCCAGCATTGGCAAGGCGTCATCATTGCCGCCTGTGAGCAAAGCGGGCGCCGGAGGCTTCCACCCCTCATGCCTGCGCTCGCGCTACTCGACTGGCTCAAGCAAGAGCAGTCTGGCGGCATCCTGCTTCATCATGAAGCCGTCAGACCGATCACCGAGCTGCCACCTCCAGCGGGACACCTCAGGCTGCTCATCGGCCCCGAAGGCGGTCTGGAGCCAGCAGAGCGTGAGTATGCTCAGGCCCAAGGCTTCTCAGCGGTGCGGCTCGGCCCTCGGGTGCTGCGCACCGAGACCGCCCCGCTCGCAGCGATTGCGACCATCCAGGCACTCTGGGGGGATTTTAGGGACTAGCCGCTCGGTTTGGACCCTCTCTTCGCGCTCAGTGCGCCTCGTCCCAGTTGTCGCCAACGCCGGCCTCGACCAGCAGCGGAACCGCCAGCTCGGCCGCGTTCTGCATCAGCGCGCAGATCTGCGCCGAGGCCGAGGACGATGCCTCTTCTGCAACCTCAAACACCAACTCGTCGTGCACCTGCATAATCATCCGCACCGGGGGCTGTTCGTTGCGAATCCAGGCATCGACGCTGATCATCGCGCGCTTGATGATATCCGCAGCGGTCCCCTGCATCGGCGCGTTGATCGCGGTGCGCTCGGCAGCAGTGCGCAGCTGATGGTTGCTGTGGCCGATATTGGTGAGATAGAGCCTGCGGCCAAAGAGGGTCTCGACATAACGATCCTGACGCGCCTGCTCGCGAGTCTTGTCCATGAAGGCGCGCACGCCCGGATAACGCGTGAAATAGGCGTCGACATAGTCCTGCGCCTCTTGCCGTTCGATGCCGAGCTGGCGCGCGAGCCCGAACGCGGACATGCCGTAGATGAGACCAAAATTGATCGCCTTCGCCGAGCGGCGCTGTTCGCTGCTGACCTCGCCCGGCTGCAGGCCGAGGATCTCAGCGGCCGTGGCGCGATGGATATCCTGACCGGCGGCGAAGGCCGCGAGCAGGCGCTCGTCGCCGGAGAGATGCGCCATGATGCGCAGCTCGATCTGCGAATAGTCGGCGGCGAGCATGCGAAAGCCGGGTTCTGGCACAAAGGCGCGGCGGATGCGCCGGCCAGCCTCGCTGCGGATGGGAATGTTCTGCAGGTTCGGGTCGCTGGAGGAGAGCCGACCGGTGGCGGCAACCGCCTGGTGATAGCTGGTATGCACACGGCCGGTATCCGGGTTGACCATCGCCGGCAGCTTGTCGGTATAGGTGGAGCGCAGCTTGGTGACGCCGCGGTGCTCAAGGATCAAGCGCGGCAGCTCATAGCCATCCTCCGCTAGCTTCTCGAGCACGGCCTCAGAGGTTGAAGGGGCGCCCTTCGGGGTCTTGGCGACCACCGGAAGCTTGAGCTGTTCGAAGAAGATGGCGCCGATCTGCTTCGGCGAGCCCATGTTGAAGCGGCTGCCGGCCTCGGCATAGGCACGCTCCTCAAGCTCGGCGGCGCGTTCGGCCAACTCGCGGCTCTGCTTGTTCAGTTCATCGACATTAACGCGCACGCCGAGGCGCTCGATGCGCGAGAGCACCGGCACCAAGGGCATTTCGATCTCGCGGTAGATCCGGGTCAAGCTCGGCAACGCTTCGATGCGTGGCCAGAGGGTTTGATGCAGCCGCAGGGTCACGTCCGCATCTTCGGCGGCATAGGGCGCCGCGGTCTCGAGCGGGATCTGGTTGAAGGTCAGCTGCTTGGCGCCCTTGCCGGCGATGGCCTCGAACTTGGTGGTGTCTTGACCGAGATATTTCTTTGCCAGCGAATCCATATCGTGCCGGGTGGCGGTGCTGTCGAGCACATAGCTCTGCAGCATGCTGTCGTGCGCGATGCCCTGCAGGTGGATTCCAGCGCGGGCACAGACGCTCATGTCGAATTTGAGGTTCTGGCCGAGCTTAGGGCGCTTGGGGTCTTCGAGCAGGGGCTTGAGGGCGTTCAGGACCTGATCTCGGTCGAGCTGATCCGGAGCACCGGGATAATCGTGTGCGAGCGGAATATAGGCGGCCTGATGTGGACTCACCGCAACCGAGACGCCGACGATATCGGCTCGCATGTAGTCGAGCGCATTGGTCTCGGTGTCGAAGGCGAAGAGTTCGGCTTGGCGCAGGCGTTCGAGCCAGGGCTCAAGCTCAGCCTGCGTGAGGATGGTCTGATACGCGCTTGCCGCGCTGTCCAGACCTCTATCGCCTGTCGCCTCTCCTAGCAACCCCTCGTCCAAACCGCTCGTTGCGCCGTCGGCACCCGCATCTGCGGAGTCGGGGGCGCTA
This sequence comes from Lamprobacter sp., assembly GCF_034860625.1. Taxonomy (NCBI): domain Bacteria; kingdom Pseudomonadati; phylum Pseudomonadota; class Gammaproteobacteria; order Chromatiales; family Chromatiaceae; genus Lamprobacter; species Lamprobacter sp. The sequence goes on along the minus strand of NZ_JAYESN010000035.1, from coordinate 27,341 downwards.
CCGGCCGTGGAGCCGGTTGCGGAACCGGTCGTGGAACTAGCACCGCCATTGAGGGTTGCCAGCAGCCGTTTGGACTCGATGCGCTGGTACCAAGCGCGCAAGGTTTCGCGGTCGGGCTCACGGGGGCTGAGATCGGTCGGCCCCAGCTCCAGCTCGACATCGCGTTTGATGGTCGTCAGTTGGCGGGCAAGCGGTAATTGATCGAGCGCCGCGCGCAGGTGCTCGCCGACCTTGCCCTTGATCGCGTCGGCATGGCTAATCACGCCGTCGAGGTCGCCATAGTGCTCGATCCATTTGGCGGCAGTCTTAGGGCCGCATTTCGGCACACCCGGGATGTTGTCGACGCTATCGCCCATCAAGCTGAGATAATCGATGATCCGCTCCGGCGGCACTCCGAACTTGGCGCGCACGCCATCGGGATCGAGCAGGCTATCGGTCATGGTGTTGATCAGGCTGATGCGGGCATCGACTAGCTGCGCCATGTCCTTATCACCGGTCGAGATCAGGGTGCGTAGCCCCTCCGCCGCGGCGCGGCTGGCAAGGGTGCCGATGACATCATCGGCTTCGACCTCGGGAACCTCGATCAGCGGCAGCCCCATCGCTCGGATGATGGCCTTGAGCGGGCCGAGCTGCTCGCGCAGCTCATCCGGCATCGGCGGTCGATGGGCCTTGTACTCGCGATAGATCGCATCGCGGAAGGTCGGCCCGGGGGCGTCGAAGACCACCCCAATGTAGGTCGGCGCGGTCTCATCGATGAGCTTGCGCAGCATATTCAGCACGCCGATCAGGGCGCCAGTGGCCTCGCCTTTCGAGTTGGTCAGCTTCGGCAGGGCGTGATAGGCGCGGAAGAGGTAGCCGGAGGCATCGACGAGGACGAGCGCGTACTGGGGGGATGTCATGGTTGGGTCAGTCGGTCTCTTGGGCGCGGAGCTGAGCTTTGAGCCGCTCAATGTCAGCGAGTGCTGCCTGATACTGGAGTCTAATCGATGGCGGCTGATGCATAAACGATCGAACAGCCATTAGACTTGGCCAACCCGATAGTGCGCAGAGGTCAGAGGCAAGTCTGAAGACCGACCTGCCCCAGCTTATGAGGAAGCAATTGCGATGAGCCCATCATCGGTTGGCGACCCCCTACCCCTGAGCCTTACCCTCTTGACAAGCCAGGTCGCTGCAGCCTCACTGGCCATCGCAATGCTGCTGGCGATACTCGTACCGGCACTCGCGAGCGCCGATGAGACGCTTGCCGAAGTGCCCGACCCGCTCAGCCTCGAACAGGCCCTCAGCTTCGCGACAACACATCCGCGGGTGATCGCAGCCGACCAACTGCTGAGGTCCGAAGCGAAGGCAGCCGGCTCAGCAGCGGGTTCAGCAGCCGGTTCTGTATCTGGTTCTGCAGCAGGGCCACTTGAGCTACCGCGTGCGCAGCCGCTCTATCTTGGCTGTCATTCGCTCGCCTTTCGTGGCGCGCGCGATCACGACGCCGAGCGCGATGTCGCTTGGTCCGCCCTGCTGAGCAACGCCGATGCTCAGCGGCTCGAGATCATGCAACGCTTCTACGACGTGTTGCTGGCCGACCTCAGCTTCGCGCGTGACAACGAGGCCATGGCGGTCGCCTTCATCCAATTCGATCGCGCTGAGGCACGCGAGGAGCTGGGGCAGTTTTCGCCTCTGCGCACCGCCGAGCTGCAAGCCGAGTATCAGCTGATCCGTGGGCAGCGCGCCGCTAGCGAGGCAGCGCAAAGGTTAACGCGCGCCTTGCTGGCAACGGCGCTGGGTCATCCAAGCTCGCTGCCTCGCCAGTTGGTGACGCCAGCGTTCGATGCCTCTCCCGCAGAGCCGCCAGCGCTTGACGCCATCGTCAACGCCGCCCTCAACAACAACCAGGGCATCAAGATCCTGATGCAAGACCGTAGCGACGCCGAGCAGGCCTTGGTGCGTATGGCCCTGCGCGAGCGCGCCTTGGAACTGCTCACTCGGCTCGAACTGCTGCAGGTGATCGCCGAGCAGGCTCGCAGCGAATCCGACTGGCGCGATCTCAAGCTCGATGAGAGCCGCACCCTCTACGAACTGGAGGCTAAGGCCGATCTCGGCTTCTCGATGAGCCAACAAACCAAGGCGCGGCGCGATGAGCAGGAAACCGTTTTCTGCCGCGCCCTGACCCACGCCGAGCTCAACGCACTGCAGGGGCTCGCGCCATGATCGAGCCATGTGACGCCTCACCAGCAAGCGCTGCACCTCGGAGGCTGAACTCCTCCTCGACCCACCCGACCCAGGCTGCAGTCATGCTCGCAGCCATACTCGACGCGCTCTTTGGCTGGCAATGGCCCAGAACCGCTCCGGCGTCGAAGACGGCGCATGAGCATTCGCAAAGCCGACAACGCAGCTCGGCGCGACCTTCCCAGCGGCGCTACAGACTTGCTCCAGCGCTGAACCTGACGCTTGGCGCGCTCGTTCTGTCGCTATTGGCGAGCAATGCGTCAGCCGCGCTGCAGCTCAGCGGCCGGCTTGAATGGGTGCGCAAGGTCGAGATGCGCGTGGTCGAAAACGGCGTCATCGCCGAGGTTCTGGTCGCACCGGGCGAGCACGTCGATGAGGGCGATCTGCTATTACGGATGGATCAACGCGAAGCACGCGCGGTGAGCCTTGAGGCCAAGGCCGGGGTTGCCCGCCAGCAGATCGCTCGCGAAGACGCCGAGCGCGCGCTGGAGCGGGCACAAGAACTGTTCGATCGCGGGCTGATTGCCAGCGAGGAGCTGAAAGACGCCGAACTGCTCATGGCCGTCGCAGAGGCCGAGCTTGAATCGGCCAAGGCTCAGCAAGCCGCCGCCGACGTACTGCTCGAGCGCACCGAGCTGCACGCCCCATTCGACGGCATCATCGTCGAGCAGAACGGCTATCAGGGCACAGTGATCTACAAGACCTTACAGCAGCAGCCCTTGATCGCCGTCGCCCCGACCAGCCAGATGCTCGCACGCGTGCTGGTCACCTCCGACATCCTGCGCCGTTACCGACCCGGACAGTCGGCCAAGGTCAGCGTCCGCGGCCAGCCGCGCACCGGCGTCATTTATAGCCTGGGCGTCGAGGCGGTTCGGATCGACCCGGACGGAGCTGTCTATGAACTGGACGTCATCTTCGACAGCAAGCCGGACGAGATCCTGAGGCCCTCGGAATTTGTCCAGGTGACACTTCCGTAATCTTGCCCTAGCTAATCTTGCCCTAGCGGAACTATAAACAACTGCTAAACTCTTAAAGTGCAAGCGCAACAAGGCGCTAGGCCGCCGCGGGCTCCCCCTCCCTAGGCGGCCTTGTCTCCCGGCTCCCCCATAACCGGGATACTGTTACCCCGGCGTTTCCCCCCGATCGCCGGGGTTTCTTTTGCACCAAGACAACCGGGCCTCGCGAACGAAAGCCGTCAAGGGGTACACTGGCCGGATGAAGTACAAGCTTGGTGTCGTCATGGACCCGATCGGGTCCATCAAGATCAGTAAGGACAGCAGTTTTGCCATGCTGCTTGCAGCGCAAGCGCGTGGCTGGCCGATCTACTATATGGAGATCGCCGATCTTTTCGTCGCCGACGGAGAGGTCAGGGCGCAGACGCGCCAGCTACGGGTGAGGGATGATCCCCATGGATGGTTTGAGCTCGAGGCCCCCGAAACACTCGCCCTCGCCGAGCTCGACGCGGTGCTGATGCGGAAGGACCCACCATTCGACATGGAATATGTCTACGCCACCTATCTGCTCGAACTCGCCGAAGCCGCTGGCTGCCGAGTCGTGAACGCACCGCGGACCTTGCGCGATGCCAACGAGAAGGTCTTCACCACGCATTTCCCACACTGCTGCCCACCGCTGGTGATCAGCCGCCGAGCCGATGTCCTGCGGGCATTCCTCGCCGAGCATGAGGAGATCGTACTCAAGCCACTCGACGGCATGGGCGGGCGCTCAATCTTCCGCGTCCGCCGTGGCGACCCCAATACCTCCGTGATCATCGAAGCGCTGATCGGCGTCAGCCGTGGCGCTGGAGAGCGCTTCTGCATGGCTCAGCGATTCCTGCCCGAGATCGCAGATGGCGACAAGCGCCTGCTGATCGTCGACGGCGAGCCGGTCCCTTATGTACTGGCACGCATTCCAGCAGCCGGCGAATCGCGCGGTAACCTTGCGGCAGGCGCGCGCGCTGAGGTCAGGCCCATCAGCGCGCGCGAGCGCTGGATTGCCGCTCAAGTGGCACCGGAACTGAAAGCACGCGGGGTACTCTTCGCCGGGCTCGATATCATCGGCGACTGGCTCACCGAGATTAACATCACCAGCCCGACCTGTATCCGTGAGATCGATCGTGCCTCGGGCACCGACATCGCTCAGGATCTGATGACAGCGATCGAGGCGCAGCTCAGTGCGCGCTGATTGGCAGAGGCTGAAAGCGCGCGGCAATCTTGCGCTCAGGAGGCTTCAGCCCAGGGCCACCATACTGCTGATCACGCTGCTCCTGACCGGCTGCAACAGCAGCGAAGTTCCGGTCTATACGACCCAGTTCCCTGCCTTCGGCACCGCTGTTGATCTCAGCATCGTTGGCATTCAACGCGAACGCGCGGCGGCCGCGGCAGCGGATATCGAACGCGATCTGCTCTTCTTCGATCAGGCTCTCTACGCAGACAATGCGGGACGGATGCTGCGCATGAACGAACGGCTTGCCAGCGGTGAGCCCTTTGCAGTACCGCCATCGCTATTGCCGCTGCTGACTCAAAGCCAAGCACTCTTTCGCCTCAGCGATGGCCTCTTCAATCCAGCTCTAGGACGTTTCACTAGGCTTTGGGGTCTCGATCGCTCAAACCCGCAATCGAATCCACCACCCAGTCAGGCCGCGATCGACGCTCTGCTCGCTGTTCAGCCGAGCATGGACGATCTTGACCTCAAGGACATTGAGCTGAAAAGTGGCAACCCTGCGGTCCAGCTTGACTTCGACCCGGTCTCCACGGCCTATGCAATGGACCTCGCCATTCAGGCACTACGGGCTCAGTCGGTGCGCAGCGCCTTGATCAACATCGGCGGCAATGTGCGCGCGATTGGCAGCCGCTCCGGACGCGCATGGCGTCTTCCCGTTCCCCGCGCCAGCGGAACCGGAGTCATCGGCATCGTCGATGTGAGCGGTGATGTCAGCCTGTTCACCGCAAGCAGCCAAGACCGAAACTTCGTCTACCAAGGTGAGCTCTATCATTCTGTGATCGATCCACGCACTGGGCGCCCAGCCGAGGCAGCCGCTTCCGCAACGGTGCTCTTTGAGGGCGATGCGCTCACCGCGGCGGCCGCGGCAAACGCGTTGATGATCGCCGGCAGCGAAGACTGGCCAGGCATCGCTGGGCGGATGGGCATTCGCTATGCCCTGCTCATCGACAGGCTCGGGCGGGTCCAGATGACCCCTGCGATGGCTGGGCTCATCGAACTGCTCGACACCAAGGCGGAGCAGATCATCCGCGTCCCGGAGGAGGACGAACCGAGATCAACACCCTGAGATAAGCCATGACTGCTGCGGCCGCGGCACTTCGCGCATCATTCAGCTCAACCAGGCCGCCGACAGCAGGCGGTTGGTCGATGCCGGTCGCGCTCGCGATTGCGCTGGCGTTGCATGCAGTCCTGCTGTTCGGACTGAGCATCAAGGCCCCCTCACCGAGCACCAGGCCAACGCAGACCCTCGAGCTGCTGGTTGTGACCCAACCCGCCCAGGAATCGGCGGCTGGAGTTGCGGCAGTAGTGCATGCGCAGTCTGACCGAGCTGGCGAAACCCAAGCCCTGTTGCCTGAGCTCGAGAACGCCATCCATGGCACCCCCGACAGCCCTGATCTCACTGCAGCCAAGGCTTCCAAAAGCTTCGAGCAACCGCTCGGAGTGACCGATCTCCTCAGGCCAACCCCGGCGATGGATGCCAGCGAGCGGCTTGATCCAGCCCAGACGGCTGATCCACTGCCGGCGCCAACAGCCGCACCCGAGCCAGCGCCCCCTGCTGAGCGCCTCGCGCCAGTGCTCGCGACGAAGCCAATCCACGCCCCGGCGGAGCCCCTGTTGGCCAGCAGCCTCGACCTTGATGCCCTGTCTGAGCGACCAATGGCGGCTGAGCGACAAAAGGACGCGGAGCGTCCGCGTGAAAACGCCCCGTCACCGCCATCAATCAGCCGCTCGGAGCTCGATCAGCCGCCATTGCCCTCGGTCTCAGCGGCGGACATCTTTGCCAGCCGTCACGCCGAAATGGCCGATTTGGCGGCCCGCATCGAAGAGCGCAGCCATGCCTATGCGAGCCGCACCAGACGCAAGGCGATCAGCACCGCAACCCGCGAATACCTCTATGCCAACTATATGGAGGCCTGGCGGCGCAAGGTGGAGCGCATTGGCAATCTCAATTATCCACGCGAGGCCAGAGAGCTGGGCCTGTTTGGCAGCTTGATCCTGCACGTTGCGGTTCGCGCCGACGGCAGCCTCGAGGGCATTCGCGTGGTGCGCTCGTCCGGCCATCAGGTGTTGGATGATGCGGCTATTCGCATCGTTGAGCTCGCGGCGCCCTTTGCCCCCTTCCCGCCCAACATCAAGCATGAAACCGATGTGCTCGATATCACGCGAACCTGGCAGTTTCAACGCAATCATGCACTGGGCTGGGGCAATTGAATGGACCACTCAGCAGCGATGGCTGAAATCAGCCATGGACTGGCCCCGCAGTCTCAGGATGACAGCCCGCGGTCTCGAGCAGACCAGGGGCTAGCAGAAAAGCAATGGCTTGCCAGGTGCTCGAGCGGACTGGATACTATCGCTATGACTGATGCAACCTCGCTGACTAACCACTTTCTCATCGCGATGCCGGGCCTACAAGATCCCAACTTCGCGCGCACGGTGACCTATGTCTGTGAGCATTCCGAAGAGGGTGCCATGGGCATCGTGATCAACCGACCGATGGAGATCCAGCTCGGCGAAGTCTTAGCCCAGCTCGAGATCGAGCCCGAAGTCAGCAATGTCAGCAATGCCCCGGTCTATCTGGGTGGCCCGGTGCAGACCGATCGAGGCTTTGTCATCCACGACGGCAACTTCAACTTTGATTCCACCTTGCGGGTCACCGATCAGATCCAGGTCACCACGTCGCGTGACGTGCTCGAGGCCATCGCCAAGGGCCAAGGCCCGGCCAATCGACTGATTGCCCTCGGCTATGCCGGTTGGGGAAGCGGACAGCTCGAGCAGGAGATGATCGCCAACGCCTGGCTCAGTGGCCCTGCCAATGGGCAGATCCTGTTCTCAACGCCATCGGGGCAGCGCTGGCAGTCAGCAGCGCAATTGCTCGGCGTTGATCTCAACCTGCTCAGCGGCCAAGCTGGCCACGCCTGATCGGGCATCGCGCAGACCAGTAGGCAGCGACAACCGTGGCGACCCTGCTCGGCTTCGATTTCGGCCCACGCAAAATCGGCGTCGCGGTTGGCCAAACCATCACGGGCACGGCAACGGCACTGGAGACGGTTCGCGCCCAAGGGCAGCGCCCCGACTGGCAACGGCTCGAAGCCATCATCCGCGAATGGCAGCCGGATGCCGTCGTGGTGGGGTTACCCTTCAACATGGACGACAGCGAGGAGCGCTGGAGCGATCGCGTGCACCGCTTCGCGCGCCAATTACAGGGTCGCTTTGGCCTTCATGTCCACTTGGTCGACGAGCGCCTGACCAGCCTCGAAGCCCGGCGCCAGCTCAAGCTGAGTCCGTACAGAGCGGACGACCGGATCGATGCGCAAGCCGCCAAGCTGATCCTCGAGACCTGGCTCGCCGATGCCCCATCAGCCGAGGTGGTATCCGCAGTCTCATCCGCACCCTCATCCGCATCCAGGGTGTCATCTGTCCAATCCGCCACTGAGCGACCGCCGCCCTCCGCCCCCGGCGCATCCTAAGGAACCTTATGCCATGACCACCATGAACACCTGGCAGTCCGCCGACGAGGTCGATACCGCGATCGGCCAGATGGCCGATCAGCTCGGCGCCCTCCTGGCCGCCCGCGCCATCGACCGGCCACTGATGGTCGGCATCCACAGCGGCGGGGTCTGGGTCGCCGAACGGCTGCACCGGCGCCTTGGCCTGCAAGAGCCGATGGGCCAGCTCGACATCTCGTTTTACCGCGACGACTTCACTCGCATCGGCACCCATCCGCAGGTCCGCCCGTCGGATCTCCCGGTGCCGGTCGATGACCGACACATCGTGCTGGTCGACGACGTGCTGCAAACCGGCCGCACCATCCGCGCCGCGCTGAATGTGCTGTTCGATTACGGCCGCCCGGCCTCGGTGGTGCTCGCCATCCTCGCCGGTCGCGATGGCCGTGAGCTGCCGATCGAGCCCGATGTGGTCGGCCTCTACGCCGAGCTCGAGCCAGGCGAGCAGATCAAGCTGACCGGTCCCGAGCCGCTGACGTTGAAGCGCGGCCGCGTCGATCCCGACAGTCATCAGGACGGCGCGGCCTTCAACGCTGATCCAACTGCACGCTCAGGTCTCGGCCCGACTGACCAAGCTAACAGCCAGGCGGGCAGCCATTCCAACGGTCAGGTTAGCGGCAATTCAGACAATCACGCGAGTGACGATGGCAAGGGTCACGCCAATGGCCATTCCAGCGGGGCCGGCTGATGGACCCGCGCCAGCTGCAGCTCGACGACGAGGGCCGACTCAAACATTTCCTCACCACCGACGGCCTCGATCGCGCCCTGCTCACCGAGATCCTCGATCGCGCCGAGGGCTTTCTCGGCGTCGCCCGTCAGGCGGTTAAGAAGGTCCCGCTCTGTCGCGGCAAGATCATCGCCAACGTCTTCTTCGAGAACAGCACCCGCACCCGCACCACCTTTGAGCTGGCGGCGAAGCGGCTCTCAGCCGATGTACTGAACCTGAATATCAGCACCTCGGCCACCGCCAAGGGCGAGACGCTGCTCGATACCCTGCGCAACCTGGAGGCGATGAACGTCGACATGTTCGTGGTGCGCCACGCCGACAGCGGTGCCGCGCAGTTCATCGCCGAGCATGCCGCGCCCTTCGTCAGCGTCATCAACGCCGGCGACGGCAGCTATGCACATCCGACCCAGGGCATGCTCGACATGTTCACCATCCGCCGCCACAAGGGCGCGTTCGAGCCGCTGATCGCGGTGATCGTTGGCGATGTGCTGCACTCGCGCGTCGCCCGTTCGCAGATCGGCGCTTTACGCACGCTGGGTGCTGCCGAGGTGCGCGTGGTCGCCCCGCGCACCCTGATCCCAGCGCTGGCCGAGGAGGCGCTCGGGGTGCGCGTCTGCGCCAGCCTCGACGAGGGCATCCGCGATGCCGATGTGATCATCATGCTGCGGCTGCAACGTGAGCGCATGAACGGCGCCTTCCTACCCAGCGAACACGAATACTTCCAGCTCTTTGGCCTCACCGAACAACGCATTGACAAGGCCAAGCCGGATGCCATCGTCATGCATCCAGGCCCGATCAACCGCGGCGTCGAGATCGACTCCGCGATCGCCGATGGCCCGCGCTCGGTGATCCTCGAGCAGGTCAGCAATGGGCTGGCGGTGCGCATGGCGGTGATGTCGATGTGCATTGGCACCCAAAATCTGGCGTTGGCCAAGGCCAGCCGCGGCGCGGAGGCGAGCGAGGTCGGTGTCGAAGGGGCCGCGGATGTAAAGACCGGAGTAAGGGCTGAGGCTGAGGCTGATACCGGGGCCGGGGCCGGGGCTAGAGCTGGCGCCGAGTCTGGAGCCGAGCCGCTTGAGCCTGGGTTCGAGGCCGACCTGCCAGGCCAATCACTCTTGCAACGCTGGCGCCAGCTCGGTCCCCAGCTCGCCGGTCAGCCGCAGCCAGACTCAAGGCGCGACGCTCATCTCGACCAGACCAGTCTCGACCAATCCAGTCATCAGACCAGCAGCAACCAAGACGGCACACTTCATGGCTGAGCGGCGCCTGAGCATCCAGCAAGGCCGGGTCATCGACCCCGCCAGCGGTCTCGACCAAATCATCGACCTGCATCTGATCGGCGGGCGTATCGTCGCCATCGGCGCCATGCCCGACGGGTTTGAGCCGCAACGCATCATCGATGCCACCGGCCTCGTCGTCTGCCCCGGCCTGGTCGATCTCTGCGCCCGTCTGCGCGAGCCCGGGCTCGAGCACAAGGGCACCATTGAAAGCGAGACCCGCGCCGCCGCAGCCGGCGGCATCACCACCCTCTGCTGCCCCCCTGACACCAACCCAGTGATCGACACCCCGGCGGTCGCGCAGCTGATCCGCCGCCGCGCCAAGACGCGCGGCCAAGCGCGCGTCTTGCCGGTCGGCGCCCTGACCAAGGGGCTAGCCGGGCTGCAGATCAGCGAGATGGCTGCGCTCAAGGAGGCCGGCTGTCCGGCAGTCGGCAATGCCGATCGCACCATCAGTAACACCCGCGTCAAACGTCGGGCACTGGAATACGCCGCCACCTTCGATCTCACCTGCTTCCTGCACCCCGCCGATCACGACCTCAGCGAGGGCGGCCTGGTGCACGAAGGCCGCGTCAGCACCCAGCTTGGACTCCCCGGTATCCCCGAAGCTGCCGAGACCGTCGCCGTCGCCCGCGATCTCGCGCTAGCCGAGCAGACTGGCGCCCGCGTGCACTTTCGCGGCCTCTCCACCGCCCGCGCCACCGAGATGCTCGCCGAGGCCCGCAGCCGCGGCATCGCCGCCAGCGCCGACGTCAGCGCCCATCAGCTGTTCCTGACCGAAGATGACTTGTATGGATTCAACGCCAACGCCCATGTGATCCCACCACTGCGCACCGAACGCGATCGCGATGCCCTGCGCGCGGCGGTCGCCAGCGGCGCCATCTCGGCGATCTGCTCCGATCATCGCCCGCACGAGCCCGACGCCAAGCTCGCCCCCTTTCCGCAGACACGACCCGGGATTTCCGCGCTCGAGACCCTACTCTCGTTGGTGCTCGAGCTCGTCGCCGATGGCGTGATGGACCTCAGCACCGCGTTAGCGCGGGTGACCTGCAAGCCGGCGGATATCCTGAATCGCCCCTATGGCCGCATCGAGATCGGCGCCCGCGCGGACCTTTGCTTGTTCGACCCCAACGAGCGCTGGCGCCCCACAGCCGAGCACTGGCTCAGCCACGGCCAGAACACTCCCTTCTTTAGCCGCGAGCTGCAGGGTCGCGTGCGTTACACGCTGAGCAATGGCAGGCTAGTCTACGAGCGCGCCTAATCCCGTTCCAACCAAGCAGGCATCTTCCCTTGCCGCTAGTCGATCGGGGCAAGACCGCACCAACTCCCCTGCCCTGCGAGGACTCGCAGGCCCTTGCTGCTTTATCCTAAAAAGAGTTGTTTTTGGTATACCCTTGGATCGATGAACAAGCGGATTGCCATCTACGCCAGGGTCTCGACAGGCGAGCAGACGCAGGATAATCAGCTCCAAGCGCATGGGTTGGCAAGTTGCGGCAGAGTACATCGGCCAAGGCATCAGCGGTGCCAAGGGACGGGACCGGCGACCCGGATATGACCAGCTCTACAACGGTCGGCCGATCGACTGGGGCGGTCGCTGCAGCAACTCGTGGCGCTGCTTTCGGACCTGCAGGCCAAGCGTGTCGATCTGTATTTGCATCAACAGGGTATCGACACCACCACCGCGGCCGGGAAGACCATGCTCCAGATGTGCGGCGTGTTTGCCGAGTTCGAGCGCGCCATGATCCGCGAGGGAGTTCGCGCTGGCCTGGAGCGAGCGCGGGCACAGGGCAAAATCCTCGGTCGGCCGCGCACGCCTGAACGTGTCGAAGAACGGATCCGAGCGGCGCGTCGACAAGGCAAAGGCATCCAGAAGATCGCCACCGAGTTGGGCGTCGGCATCAGCACCCTGCAGCCTGTTGTGCATGGACCGGCCCCGAGCCCAGCACCTTGACTCCGCTAACTGATACCTGTGACAACCCTGAGCGAAGCCATGACGACCACGATCACCTTCGACTTCGATGCATCGGCCTTCGGCGCGCTCCGCCTGGCGCCGAGGGAGTTCGCACGGGAGATGCGCATCGCCGCAGCAGTCCAGTGGTACGCACAAGGGATCGTGTCACAGGGAAAGGCGGCGGAGCTTGCCGAGGAGATCCATGGCGCCTAGCCGCTGGGTCCTCAACGCCTCGCCGTTGATCTTGCTTGGCAAGGGGGGGAAAATCGGGCTCTACGCTTCAGACGACTTGGTCCAGAAACTCCTTCGGGAAGTAGGCGAACGCTCAGCGTCTGGGCAAGATGACTAAAATTTACACGTATCCTGATCAGACCCGTTGTCCGGTTTGTTTCGTCCGGCGATCAAAGACGTCGAGACCAACCTGAAGATAAGGCTGGGGATTCGCCAAAGCTCTATCTGCGCGATACCTGAATCTTACATACGCTGCTGCAGATCGAAGGTTTCGACCAACTGTTGACAAACTCTCGCGCCGGTGAGACCAAGGAAGCAATCATTGCAGCCTGACCCAACCAACCGATGATCAAGGCCAAATCGGCACAATAACCGAATCACGATCCAGCACTGGCGTGGATAAAAAAATCAAATCGTGCGCTCACCGTGGCTGATGCCAATTAAAAACCAACGGTTATCAATCTGATCAAACAGCATCAGCAGATCCCGAAAATCGTTGTGCGCTACATCCTCGCTACCCTGATAATGGTAGTGGACAATCGAAGCGTGGGGATAAGCCGCTCTTAATGCCGAAAATTCTGCTGGAATCTTTTTCTCCGACGGTATCACGTACACCTTCGCCATGCTGGAATAATCGATATCGTAGACAAATTCCTTAAAATATGATTTGGCTGTCAACCGAATCGGATCACCGATACCGTCATAGCGACCCCACAGATAGAGCGTTTCGTCGTCATCAAAAGCAATGACTTGTTCTCTGTTGAACTTTACCACGAAGAGTTCCGTCAAATTCCGGCTGTAGGGAGACATGCCGACTCCCGTATTCTCGTGAATCTGCTCGCTTAAGCGATTGAAATCCCCAGTTCTAAGGGCCATCAATACTTGGTTCGCGGCGGAAAGCAACTGCTCATGCTCGTGCTCACTAGCCCAAGTTGCACGGGACAATCCCGTAAGTAGCCAAAGAACTGCCAGAAGAAGCCGAAACCACCGCGTACTCACAGCAGAGTAGCCACTTGCTTGGTAAACCACTCCCAGGTTTGCGTTTGCTTGTCGCGTTGACCACTGTCGATAAGGATGCGTGGGCAGATCTTTTGCGTCCAATCGTAGTGACGTTTCAATTTCGTAGTATCCCAACTATGATCCTTGAGAATTTTTGCCGCCAGAGAGATAGCGTTTTCAAGTGTCTTTTGACGATCTCCAGACTCACAGATCTCCATCCCAATCGACTTGCGATTTCCTGTCCCTTTTCCGCCATCTCCGGCATGCCAAGCGACTTCATTTAGTGGCAAACACTCAATCGCCTCCTTTTCGTCGACAACCAAATGAAAGCTAGCAGTACGATTATTGGTTGGATTCGTTAGCCATTTGCGCTCTCCTGTTGCATACGATTTTGGATTAGCAGTTGAGTGAATTGTCAGATACTGGGGTGTCATCGCATAACCGGGGCGGCGGCTATTATTTGTTGTCTTTGGAATATGGTCCTTAGTATAGGGCAGTGTGAATGCCTTCTTTTTAGACTGATTCGCTAAATAATCGTGATACAATTTGTTTAGGAAATTGTTGATATAGTTCTTGGAGCGCTGATCGATCGTCTTAGCTTCATTCAAGATTGTCTTTAGATCGTTGAATTCATGCCAGGTTACGATGCCCCAATCATAGGTGCTAGCGACAATCATGAGGATTTCGTCGTAACTCAATCTCCCATCGTCTTTCAAAGCATTCGCGAGCGCCATTCTCACCGAAGGATCTCGCATTTTTGATACTAGCGCATAGCTCTTGTTTCCCATGAAATGACCTCCTAGGGTATGAAAATCATGAGGAGTTGGAAACTTTCGATCCCGGCAACTCTTGAAGCCGTGAACCTTGCCGTCGAAAATATAGCAACTTGACTGTCTTTTCCAGTTCCAGCAACAGCAATTCCCGCTAGCCGCGGAGGCGAGAAGCGTTAGGCGGCTGGTGGATCTTGCACCACCGCGGGCGGCCGGTCATGGTTCAGTTCATGCGGTGGAGCGATGCGAATCCCGAGAAAACGCACTACCCTGTGCTTTTCAGCACCTAGATTTGAGGCGGAGTCCTGCTGACGGAGCGCAAGAACACCAGCTTAGATCGATCACTGATTAAACCAGCCCAGTCGCGTCGGCGGCAGGCACGGAAGAGGACTTGGCGCCAGCAGGCTAGCGCAGCAAGTACTCTGGCCGTAGGCCCCAGTCGGCGGGGTCGACCGCATCGATAATCCGGTCCTGCCCGTAGGCTGTGGGCTTTGCTAGGTCGATGTCTTGGGGCATCAGACGCCGACGTTTGTTGATGTCGAAGACGAGGCGCACGACAGGCTTCAAGAACTGCTCGCGACCGGTTTCTACAACCACGGCTAAACGCTCGCTTTCGAGCCGCACCAGGGTTCCGATCGGGTAGATGCCGACGCAACGAATGAATTGCTCGACCAAGGTTCGATCGAACTGTCGCGGGCTCCATTGCAAGAGGTTGCGCAGCGCCTCATGCGGCGACATCGCGCTGTGATAAACCCGTTGAGTCGTGAGCGCATCGTAGACATCGACGATGGCCGCCATCTGACCAAAGCGCGAGATCGACTGACCCGCCTTCTTGAGGGGATAGCCGCTTCCATCGAGACGCTCGTGATGCTCGAGCACCACATCAAGGGCAGTCGCTGGCACGCCCGAGATCTGCCCCAAGATGTCTTGCCCGTAGGAGACGTGCAGGCGCATGATCTCGAACTCGGCGTCTGTTAAAGCGCCGGGTTTGTTGAGGATGGCTTCCGGAATCCGGCTTTTACCCACATCATGCAAGAGTGCGCCCAGCCCAATCTCCTCGATCACTGCCCGCTCCATCCCGAGCGAGCGCGCAAAGGCGACCATCAGCACGCTGACGTTGATCGAGTGCTCGAAGGTGTAACGGTCAACGGAACGGATGCGGTTCAGTCCGAGCAGGGCATCCTGGTTGCGCACAATCGAGGCGATGGTCTGACTGGTCAGTTCGCGGGCAGGATCGAGCTCGAGCTGTCGCCCTAGGCGAGCATCTTCCATGATCAGCTCCGCCACGCGATTCGCCTCGCGAAGGATTCGCCGCGCTCGAGCACGCTCTTCGGTGAGCGTTGTGCCGTGAAACGCGGGTGGTCGCTGCCGCGCTGCGGCATCAAACGATCGGCTTGGAGGCTGGGCCATCTCGCTGACACGGAAAGCGTTCGGGACGTCGCGCCCAAGATCGGTATCGATATCGATCTCAGACACGCCAATCTCGCGTATGCGCCTGATTTGGCCCTCGTCCTCCAGCCGAAAACGATTGCGCAGAAAGGGATGATTCGTCCAGTCGCAGTTGAGGCTATGCACATACATGCCAAGGCGAAGCTGTTCGACTGGAATACGTTTGATCAAGGCGTCCCGCTCTCTTTGCCTCAAGTTGCCTGTACTGTGTCTGCTCGCTCGCGTGGCCCACAGCAAACCGCTGTCCGGCAGGATGCCGGACTCGCTGGTTCTAGTGGGCTCAAACCGTCAGGTCGATCTGCTGCGTAGTCCCGACGCGATCATCCGTGCTCAGGTACAGCCCGGTGGAGCGCACCGCGCCGAGATCGGCATTGTGCTGCCCCCTGAGCTCAAACGGGGTGGCAATACTGGATGTTGAAATGGCCGCTACTCCGGCTTCCTCAAGCGTCATGAGCTTACCATCGCCGCCTGCCTCTGGCAGCCACAGATAGAGCTGATGCATGGCAGAGTCGGCGGAGTCGATCCAGCCGTTCGCATCCTCGTCCAGAGCCTTGAGATCCGCGTAGCCATCGCCACTCAGCGCGCCAAACAACTCGGTACCGTCGTTCACCTGACCATCGGCATTTCGATCGAAGACCAGGAAGCCACTCCCATTGGCCAACAGGGGGAGCGACTCCAGCTCCCCGTCGCCATTCAGGTCAAAGTCGAAGCGTTGATCGCGCAGCTGCGTAGCCATGCCGGGAAAATTGATCACGATGGGGTCTTCGCGTTGGCCCAGTGGCCCCATCCGGATCTCCAGATGGCTTTCTTCGCGATAGGAGCGCTGCATGCCCAACTCAACTGCAAAGCGGATGTTCTTGCCGTCGGCGGTGCGGATCACACCCTCGGCGGAAAAATGCATGGCCTCATGCTCTTCCAAACGGTAAGAACGCTGATAATGGACCGAGACGCCCAGCTGCTGACCAGGCGCCGCTGTTGATCTAGCAGCCGATCTGGGATGAGGATCAGCAGCGCCGGACTGCGTCGTTTTCCCAGGCGCGCACTGATCCGACCGACAGTCCTTACTCTCAATGAAGCGTATCCGCTTGCCGGTGAGATACTCCACCAGCGCAATCAGCAATTGGTTGCCGGGATCTTTGCGCGCCTCTTCAGCAGCGGATTCGATGGCATCGGCTGTTGCTCCGCCTGGATGACCCGCGTGATGACCTTTGTCATCCGTGCGACCTCTGTGACCCAACTCGCCATAGGCTAGCTCAGCGGCCACAAGCGCTCGCCCTTGCCCGGAGAGCACTACCGCAGTAGCGCTAGCCTCTGGCCTTGGCCCAGCGCGATTCTGCGCAGCGTCGCTCGGGATGATGCGAGCCCGTCCGCTGATCTCAAGACGCTCGGTGGAAGTCTCGATTCGGCTGTAGGTCCGAGAGGAAGCTAAGCTCAATTCGCTGCTGACAACATTCATGATAACCTCGGGGCGCGCAAGGCGAAAAAACGTCCTTCTTTACCTTATCTATATCGGTTGCATGGCAAAAAAGTTTAGCGCTCAGCCGTGGTGACGCCCCAGGGTTCAGCGCATCGGATGCGGGTAAGCCAACCTGTGATCGATATCCTGTTGGCCGGTTACTCCCATCTTCATCACCTGGTTTCGGCCTGCGTGCTTGGCCGCGTAGAGTGCTTCGTCGGCGCGCATGAGTATGGCATCCGGCTCATCCCCGATCTGCTGCACGGCAACGCCAATGCTCACCGTGAGCAGATTCTCTCGCCCAAGCAGACGGAGGGACGCGGCATCGCAACGAATACGCTCAGCAGCCTCTAGTGCATCCTCGGGATTGGCATCGCGCAACATCAGGACAAACTCTTCGCCACCCAACCGCGCCGCGAGATCAGAAGCACGCGCACGCGCTCTTAACAGTTCAGCAAACCCTCGCAATACGGTGTCACCACCCGCATGACCGAAACGATCATTGATACGCTTGAAGTGATCCAGGTCCAGCATCAGCAGACAGACCGGCCGCCCGTGACGCAGCGCATGCGCCAATTCGACCCCCAAGCGTTCCATGAAATAGCGACGGTTGGCCAGCTGGGTGAGCCCGTCTTGGTCAGCAAGGCACTGGATGCGCTGATTTGCGCGTCTTAGTGAGCGCACCAGATTCCCCATCTCGGTTGTCAGTCGCGACATGCGTTGAACCGTCTGTGACTCATCGGGGCTCGTGACAGCACCAATCAAGAGCACAAGCTCATCGGCGAGGGGGTAGGCGTTTACAAGCAGGTCTTTCCCATCCCAAGTGCGCAAACAATAGGGCAACGGCGCGCCACCAGGCAGACCGGGCAGCACATCCAGGGGCTGTTCTGAGGCCGTTGTCAAGAAGCTGGCCAAGGGCTGCCCACGGGGGTCGCCCGCAGGGCGAACCCCGATCTCGAAGCCCTTATTGATGTCGCGAACGATGCCTGACCGATCGACAATGGCGACGATGAGATAACCGGAAACGAGGGCGAAATCATCCAGCGCTTGCCGAAACGCGTCACTATCGGCCCCCAACATCAGTCATCCTCTCTGCCATTGAGCGACTGATCACCGTCGAAGCCGCAGGACATTGAGCGCGCCCAATGCATCGCCGCCTGGCAATCATGCAGACAGACATCGGCTCCCATTCCCTCGGCGAGCTCCGGTAGCAATTGAAAGACCTGACCGCCAATCATGACGGTCGTCCCTGGCAGTTGTTCCCGCAGCGCCGCAATGGCCTGTCGGGCAGCACGCAAGTTAAAGGGCATCGAAACCGACAATGCAACCAGGTGCGGCTGGAACTCGCCGGCTCGTCTCAGAAGCGCCGTCTGGTCTAGGTTGACGCCGAGATAGTCCACATCCCAGCCATCGAGCTCAAGACAGGTCGCGACCATCCAAGCACCCATCTCGTGGTACTCATTCATGCTCGCGGCAACCAGCGCTCGACCGCGTGCCGGCATCGGAAACGGCTGATCAAAGTACAGTGCCGCAAGCACTCGGTTGATCATCGCCGTGATCTCATGCTCGGCGGAGAATGACAGCTCATTCGTCTCCCAGAGACAACCGACGCGCCTCATGAGTGGATAGATCAACAGCTGCAACAGTGCCGGCAACGTCATCCCCTCCTCGCGCTTCGCCCGGCAGAGTTGCAAGACACGATCGGCGTCGTGAGCGAGTGCTGCATCGATCACGGACGCGAAGATCTCGGCGAGCTCAGGGTCGACTGGTTTGACCAGGGGCGCACGTTCCGCGGCCAGCGCGATCACAGACTCATGCTGAGCAAGCATCCAGTCATAGACCTGGTTTATCGCCTTCGCCTGCTGTGAGGGCAGCGCACCTGCAACAACCTCCTTCCAACAGCTAAGCTCATGCTGGAAATAGTCATAAGGTACGCCGCGCATGTGATAGGCGTTGTAGACCCAAGGTAGGCTGGCCGCGAGCAGATCAAAGTTGCTGGTCGCAAAGATCTCATCCATGAATTGCCCGGCATGGCGATGGTTGTCGGACAGCAACTGCGGGGGATGGGCCCCCAACCACTCGGCGTAGCTTGGATGGGCGCGCATCCGTTCATTGACCGCAAGCACCAGTTCTGGCAACACCTGGGTGTAGCCAGTGCTGGCCTCCGGGGGGATTGCCGGCAGCATCTTGCTGCTCGCAAAGAGTGCAACCTGTCGCTCGGATGCGGCCATCATTCTGCTCTTGGAATAAGGTTATCCATAGCAAATACAAGACTTTTACCCTTGACGGTTTACCCTTGCCAGAATTATGGACAGCTGGACGAACCAGATCAACTCAAACGCGGACACTAAATGCGTCCATGCCCGCCCGGCAGCCGTTGAGCGCCTTCGCGCACCAACACGCATGTCCCTAATGGATAACGCGAGCGATCACCTGACCACCGCAAGCGGCGAAGCATTCGCGAAAATTCTGATCGCACTCCCTCGTGCTGTCATAGGGACAGGGGGTTGGTCCAACACAGTGCTTAGCGCCACTCTCTTTACAGGCGTTGTAGTTCTGCCGCATCGCGCTGTAGTTTGTTTGGCACTGTTGACGAGCCATCTGCTTCATCTGACGACACTGGGCCGCTGAATGCTGACACTGAGCAGTGCAGAGACGCCCCTCGCTAGATTCCGGCGGTACAAAATCGTAGACGATCTGTGGTCCGCAGCCCGCAAGCCCCATCAGCGCCATTAACAGAGCAGTCCATCGCAGCAACCTGTGACCAATCGTTTGCGGCATGGGGTTCTGGCAAGACATGGTTCCAGCCTCCAGTCGACTCAACCGCCACCCACACCCGCAGCGAGGTCCTCGAGCCTGACCTCGTAGCGTCGCCCGGGTCCATCGAGTCGTCGAATGCTACCAGCGCGCAGCGGAAAATGACCGGCTGCGCGGTCACGGAAGTACAGCCGCAAAGATTCCTGAATCACCGGAAAGGCCATCTGATCCCAGGGGATCTCGGACTCGCTCATCAGCTGCGTCTCAAGACTCTCGGTCCCCGGCCCGAACTCGGGCGCTAATAAGCGCGCCCGAAAGAGCATGTAGACCTGATTGATGTGCGGCAGGTTGAACAGTGCATAGAGGGCGCCGACCTCAACCCGAGCTTCTGCTTCTTCTAAAGTTTCGCGTGCCGCACCCTCTTGCACCGTCTCACCATTCTCCATGAACCCGGCTGGGAGCGTCCAAAGCCCATAGCGCGGCTCGATGGCGCGCTTGCACAGCAGCAGTTGATCTTCCCACTCGGGAATGCAGCCGACGACGATCTTCGGGTTTTGATAGTGGATGGCGCCGCACTGGGCACAGACGTGCCGCGGCATGTTGTCGCCCTCTGGCACGGTGAAGGTGACGCCCGACCCACATTCGCTGCAATATCGCATTCGTGATGCTCTCAGATTGAACTCTCGACATTCTACGCGCTCACCGCCGCCTTATTGGCGACGGCCTGAGCACAGGGCCGTATCTTCGCCTGCGCCAAGGCATTACCATTGGGGTAAGAGAGACTCGGCGCCAAGCTGAAAGGCGCCTGGCTCGCACAGCCCCGACTTAGAAGGAAACCCCGCTCATGGCCGCCACGCACTATCGCACCCAAGCTGGAGACTGGGGACTCTCCGGCGCGACCTTCGCCGACAACGGCGTCAATTTCTGCTGTTTCTCGCGGCATGCCACCCAGGTGGAGTTGCTGCTGTTCGAGCATGAACACAGCCGCGAACCGTTCCAGATCATCCAGCTTGACCCCAACACCAACCACACCTTCTTCTTCTGGCATGTGCTGGTTGAAGGACTGTCAAACGGCATCTGTTACGGCTGGCGCATCGACGGCCCCAGTGATACTCGCGAGAGCGGCTGTCGCCACGATCCCGACAAGCTCTTGCTCGACCCCTGGTGCACCGCCGTGAGTGATCGACTCTGGGACCGGGCCGCTGCCTGTCGCCCAGGCAGCAATCTCGCCACCGCGATGCGCTCGCTGTTGATCCGCGACGCGTACGACTGGGAGGGCGACCAGCATCTGCATGTGCCGCTCACCGAGGCCGTCATCTACGAGCTGCACGTTGGCGGCTTCAGCCGTCATCCCTCGGCGGATACCCAGCATCCGGGCACCTTCCGCGCCATCATCGAGAAGATCCCCTACCTGACCGAGCTTGGCATCACCCATGTCGAGCTGCTGCCGATCATGGCCTTCGATCTCCAGGACGTGCCGCCGAAGACCGCACAGATGGGGCTAAAGAATTTTTGGGGCTACAGCACCCATAGCTTCTTCGCGCCGCACCCGCACTATGCCTGCGACCCGCGCCAGGCGCGTGACGAGTTCCGCGACATGGTCAAGGCGCTGCACCGCGCTGGCATCGGCGTGATCCTCGACGTGGTCTACAACCACACCGCCGAGGGCGGCGCCGAGGGCCCGATCATGAACTTCAAGGGCATGGGCAACGAGGTCTTCTACCACCTCGACTTCAATGACCGCAGCCAGTACCGCGACTACACCGGCTGCGGCAACACCGTGAACTGCAACCACCCGATCGTCACGCGCTTCCTCATCGATTCGCTGCACTACTGGGCGCGCGACATGCACGTCGACGGCTTCCGCTTCGACCTCGCCAGCGCCATGGCGCGCGGCGAAGATGGCGAGCCGCAGTATCACGCCCCGGTGCTCTGGTCGGTCGAGCTCTCGCCCGAGCTAGGCCGCGCACACATCATCGCCGAGGCCTGGGATGCCGCTGGGCTCTATCAGGTAGGCGATTTCCCGGGTTTTCGCTGGGCCGAATGGAATGGTAACTATCGCGATGTGATGCGCGCCTTCGTGCGCGGCGATGGCGGTCTGATCGGCGACGTCGCCACCCGCATTGCCGGCTCGAGCGACCTCTATCAGAGCCGCGGTCGCCGCCCCGCCAACTCGATCAACCTGATCACCTGCCATGACGGCTTTACCTTGCATGACCTGGTCAGCTACGACGAAAAGCACAACCAGGCCAATGGCGAGGACAACCGCGACGGCCACAATCACAACCTGAGCTGGAACGGCGGCGTCGAAGGCCCGACCGACGACCCGGAGATCCTCCGCCTGCGCCAGCAACAAGCGCGCAACTTCATGGCACTCTTGCTGCTCAGCCAAGGCGTGCCCATGCTGCTTGCCGGTGACGAACTGCTGCGCACCAAGCAGGGCAACAACAACACCTACTGCCAAGACAACGCGCTGTCTTGGATCGACTGGCGGTTGGCCGATGACAATCGCACCATGCTCGCGTTTACCCGCGCGATGATCGCCTTTCGGCATCGCCATGCCACGCTGCGGCGCGACCGTTTTCTCACCGGCCAGCCCGCCCACGAGGGCGGCATCCCGGACATCCGCTGGCACGGGACCAAGCTCGACACACCACTCTGGGATGATCCGGGAACCCGCGTGCTCGCCTTCACGCTGGCCGGATTTGAGCCGCACGAACCACATCTGCATGTGATCATGAACATGTGGAAAGAGCCGAAGGAGTTCGAGCTGCCACCGATGCCCGGCCGGCGCTGGTATAGCGCCATCGATACCGCCCAAGCACCCTACATCTGGTCCCTTCACGATCAGCAGCGGATCGACCGCGACGGCATCCGTGCACAGGCGCGCAGCGTCCTGGTGCTGGAGGCTCGCTGAAGCAACCCGCGCGTCGACCCTGGTCTTCATCTGTTGAACGCCCGCGCGGCCGAGGTCAGCTCGCCGCGCCAACCCGTGCAAACCCCTTGCCTAATCTCGGTAGAACCCACGACAGAGAGGATAAGCCAGCATGCAACTCGGAATGATCGGCCTCGGGCGCATGGGCGCCAACATGGTGCAACGACTGATGCGCGCCGGCCATGACTGCGTCGTCTACGACACCGACCCAGCCACTGTCGCGGAGCTCGAAAAAGAAGGCGCCACGGGTAGCACCGACATCGCCGACTTCTGCGCCAAGCTCAGCAAGCCGCGCGCGGCTTGGGTGATGGTGCCAGCGGCCGTGGTGGACAAGGTCATCGACCAGCTCGAGCCGCATCTCGAGCCCGGCGACATGATCATCGACGGCGGCAACTCCTACTACAAGGAGGACATCCGCCACGCCAAGCGGTTGCATGCCAAGGGCATCCAGTTCGTCGACTGCGGCACCAGTGGCGGTGTCTTCGGCCTCGAGCGCGGCTACTGCCTGATGATTGGTGGCGACAACGATGCCGTCAAACACTTGGACCCCGTCTTTGCAGCACTCGCGCCCGGTGCCGGCGACATCGAGCGCACCATCGGCCGCAGTGGCGAACACGACCAGGCCGAGCTTGGCTATCTGCATTGCGGGCCGAACGGTGCCGGCCACTTCGTCAAGATGGTCCATAACGGCATCGAGTACGCGCTCATGGCCGCCTATGCCGAGGGACTGAACATCCTCAAGCACGCCGGCGTTGGACGCGCCGATCATGCCGTCGATGCCGAAACCGCACCGCTCTCTGACCCCGAGTTTTATCAGTATGAGATGGACCTGCCACGCATCGCCGAGGTCTGGCGGCGCGGCTCGGTGGTGTCCTCCTGGCTGCTGGATCTCACCGCCAATGCCCTGGCTGAAGACCCCGAGCTGAAGGCCTTCGGCGGCCGCGTCTCCGACTCCGGCGAGGGCCGCTGGACCAGCATCGCCGCGATCGAGAGCGGCACCCCGGCCCCATTGCTCACCACCGCGCTCTATGAGCGCTTCAACTCGCAGGGCGAGGCCGGCTTCGCCAATCAACTGCTCTCAGCGATGCGCTACCAGTTCGGCGGCCACCACGAGAAATCGGAGGGCTGATGGAACCGCAAACCATGTCGTTGAACCATACCGGCTTCAACACGGCGCCACCGGCGCCACCCAACGTCATGATCATCTTCGGCGCCGGCGGCGATCTGACCAAGCGCAAGCTGATCCCCTCGCTCTATCACCTCTGGTCCGCCGGACTACTGCCCGAGAGTTTCGTGATGCTCGGCCTCGACCGGCTGGATCTCGACGACGCAGGCTTCCGCAACATGATGTCGGAGCACCTGCACGAGACCTCGGGCGAGGCGTTCAAGCCAAAGGTCTGGGCGCAGCTCGAAGCGCGCATCCACTACATGAAGATCGACATGCTCGAGGGCTCTGAATATGAGCGGCTATGCGAGAACCTGAGCCGCATCGATGCCGAGCGCGGTACCGAAGGCAACTATCTGTTCTACCTCGCCATCCCGCCGAGCATGTTCGGCATCGTCACCGATCATCTCGGCGAGGTCGGGCTGCTGCATGAGACCGAGGACGACTGGCGACGGTTGATCATCGAGAAGCCGTTCGGGCGCGATCTGGACTCCGCGATCGCCCTCAACGATGACCTGCACCGGAACATGGACGAGGATCAGGTCTATCGGATCGACCACTATCTGGGCAAGGAGACGGTGCAGAACATCATGGTGTTCCGCTTCGCCAACAGCTTCATCGAGCCGCTCTGGAACCGCAACCACATCGACCACGTACAGATCACGGTGGCCGAATCGGTCGGTGTCGAGCATCGTGGCGCCTACTACGAGGAAGCCGGCGCGCTGCGCGACATGATGCCGAACCACCTGCTCGTACTGCTGGGTTTCCTGGCCATGGAGCCGCCGAACTCGTTCGATGCCAAGGCGATCCGCGACGAGGTCAACAAGGTGCTGGATGCGATCCAACCGCTGACGCCGGAACAGGTGCTCACCCATACGGTCCGCGGCCAATACAGCGCTGGCACCATGCCTGATGGCGAGCAGGTCAAGGCCTACCGGACCTCGCCCGGGGTCAAGCCCAACTCGCACACCGAAACCTTCGCCGCGCTCAAGCTGACCATGGACAACTGGCGCTGGGCTGGTGTGCCCTTCTATCTGCGCACCGGCAAGCGGCTCACCGCGCAGTACACCGAGGTGTCGATCCATTTCAAGAAGGCGCCCACCATCATGTTCCAAGACACCGACGTCGACGAACTCGAGGCCGACATGCTGGTGTTGCGCATCCAGCCCAACGAAGGCATTCAGATGAGCTTCGGCGCCAAGGTGCCGGGGCCGACGATGAAGATCGGCACCGTTAACATGGACTTCTGTTACGAGGACTACTTCGGCAACAAGCCGGCCACCGGCTACGAGACCCTGATCTACGACTGCATGAAGGGCGACGCGACCCTGTTCAAGCACGCCGACACAGTCGAGAAGGGTTGGGAGATCGTGCAGTCGGTGATCGACGTCTGGGCCGCGCTGCCACCGCGCGAGTTCCCCAACTACGCGGCGGGCACCTGGGGACCACCAGCCGCTGGCGATATGATCAAGCGCGACGGCCGCCAATGGCGTCGCATTGAGACGCCGAAGGCACATCCACGCGGTTGAGTTTCACCCGCAACAGGTTGGTCATGCCGAGCCAGTCGGAAGGCTCAACCCTGACCGCTCACCCACATCAAGACCGGTGGCTCGTCGGCAACCAGCGCCTCTGGAACCAGTAGCATGCCCCCATCGAACCGCCAAGCCAGCACCACGCCAGAGCCGATGCTGTCGCGCCTTGGCGGACCATAGCGCTGTTTCAGTTCTTCGAGCAGAATGTGATGCCAGCGCCCCCGGTAGTCGATCCGCACCGCCTTGAGTTGGCCGTTGTTCCAGAACAGCTCAGCGCTGCGTGCTGGCACACCATTGAATGAGCCAATCTTAGCGGCACAACGGCGATCGCCAAACGATCGCGGTTGATCATCGCAGGCAAACTCGATGCGCGAGAACTGCGCCAGCAGCGCCTCCTCATCGACCTCCGGTAGTAGGTTCGCGACCGCTAGATTGAACGGCCGATGCCCCAGCAGATGCAGCAGAAACAGATCGCTGCGCCGCTGACCGTCCTCGGTCAGCACCAGCCAGATGAATGGCCCCGCCACCATGCAGATGGCGAGGAAGGTGATATAGCGCTTCGGCAGCTTGAGCGTCATGTCTGGGATTTCAGCGCTGATAGGTGCCGATCAGAGTCGCCTGCTCGATCACATGTCCGCGCATCGCGCGCTCAAGATCGGCCTTGGTTGGGCGCAGCAGGCCGTACAGGCTGGTATCCAGCGCGTACAGCTTATGGAAGTAGCGATGGCGGCCAATTGGCGGACAGGGCCCACCGTAGGCCGTGCGCCGCCAATCGTTGATGCCTTCGCCGATCACCGTGGCCAGGGTCGCCGGCTCAAAGGCCTCCGGCAGCCTGCCGAGCGAGGGCGGCAGGTTGTAGAGTACCCAGTGCACATAGGTCATGGTCGGCGCGGCGGGGTCAGGCGCATCCGGATCATCGATGATCAAGGCCAGGCTCTCGGTACCCTCCGGCACCCCATCCCACTCCAGTGGCGGCGAGCGGTCCTCACCGTCACAACTGTACTGGACCGGGATGACCCCGCCCTCCGCAAACGCGCTCGATCGAATCGTTAACGGCATGGTTACCTCGGTGCGATGACAAGGAAACGACAAGGGTCAAACCTGCGCAAGGGCTCATTGTACAGGCTCCGGACTAGCTGGCTTGGCCCTGTCGCAAGCACAGACTCGCCCTGCCCGGTCGACAGCAACGAGCAGGTCGCCACGAACGCGACGGAATCGCGGTGCGTTGCGCAGCAGAATGGCTCCGCAGAGGCCGCCAATGTGCGAAAATCACGCCGCCGTGCGATTCGTCGTCCCCAAGAACAGCAGGCGACCAGCGAAGCACCAGCCCTCGCCAACTCGCCACTGCAAGGCCCTTTCTAAGACCATTGCTGAGCCCGGTAAGCGCAATGTTTAGCAACAAACGCCTTGTGATCCTCGATGCCGATGGCACCACGATCGACGCCTTTCGCGCCATCGAGAAGGCCTTCGCTCACCTCGGCATGGATATCGGCCCACTCGCGCGGTTTCAGAAGCGCCGCAACCTGTTCAAATACATTGGTGGATTCAAGGAGATGCCGCAGAACCTGCGGCGCCAGATCGGCCCCGGACGGCGCACCAAGCTCATCGATACACTGACCGAGGTCTATCGCGAAGAGGCACGCATGTTCGACGGCATCGAGGCGCTGGTGCGTCGTCTTGCCGCTGCCGACGATGTGCGGGTCGGCATCGTCACGCGCAACATCACCAACGAACCCCTGGTGACTCTGACCAAACTCTTCGATCGGCATGGCATCGAGCCGGATCTACTGGATTTCCTCGTGCACCTGCCGCTGAGCGAGGATAAGCTCGGCTATTTCCGGCAGACGCGGGAGCGCTTCAGTATCAATCCCGCTTGCGCTTTTGCCTGCGGTGACGAGGCCAAGGATTTTCGCGCCGCTATCAACTCAGGCATGCATCCGTTCATGGTCTCCTACGGCTTCGAAGACTTTGACCGGCTGCACCTAAAGCACGAGATCCCCGCCGAGGTCATCAGCCGTTCGCCAGACGAGTTGGGCTGGCGCGTCCTACATGCCCTGCAGCTCGACCCCGAGCCGCTGCCCACAGCGGGGACCGCAACGCTAGTAGCCCAAGCAACCGAAGCAACCGAAGCAACCGAAGCAACCGAAGCAAC